>SKKS01000204.1 GCA_007123625.1 Paracoccaceae bacterium | reverse complement strand
TCGCGCCACAGCCGCATCAGCGCGCCGCGCACCAGCGGCGTTTTCACACGGTTGGCGGAATACAGATACCAGCTGTAGCTTGCTCCCCGCGCACAGCCGCGCGGTTCGTGGTTGGGCAGATCAGGGCGCGTGCGCGGGTAATCGGTTTGTTGCGTTTCCCATGTCACGATGCCCGATTTGACATAGATTTTCCACGAACATGACCCGGTGCAGTTCACCCCATGCGTGGAGCGCACAACCTTGTCGTGCCGCCAGCGGTCGCGATAGACGTCTTCCCAGTCGCGGTTTTCGGTCGTGGTCTGGCCGTGCCCATCCGAGAACGTGTCCTTGCGCACGCTTTTCAGAAAGTTCAGGCGATCAAGAAGATGGCTCATGGCTGTCTCCGTTCTGATTTGGGTTTGGCGGGAGCACAGTTGCGCGCGCCCGCGCGAATTCAGCAGGGGAAGGGCGCGCCGCGGCGTGCATAGAGCGCCCAGTTCAGCGCCACGTTGAAGGCGAAGAAGGCAATAAGGCCGTAGAAGACGGGCGCTGCTGATCCGGAACTTGCGAAAGACCAGGCAAACAGCATCCCGAACACGAAAGGCCCGTAAGCGGCGATGGCGGCGGTAAAGCCGATCACTCCGCCGCCCTGACGCGGGGCAAACAGCATCGGCATCTGCTTGAAGGTCGAGGCATTGCCGACACCTGCGAAGAAGAACAGCGCCAGCATCGCGGAAACGAACAACCAGAAACTGTCGAGCGAGGTCGGCGTGACCGTCAGCGTTACCAGAAAGGCCGAGACAAGCATGCCTAGGCCCGCCCAATGCGTGACCCGCGCGCCACCCAGCCTGTCCGACAGCGGCCCGGCGATCACGCGGCTGGCCGAGCCCACAAGCGGGCCATAGAACGCCCAGGCCAGCGGATCGGGCGCGCCGTCAAAGCTGCCATAGACTTCGCGGATCAAGAGCGGAAAAGTGGCGGCCAACCCGGCGAACCCGCCAAAGGTCATCATGTAAAGCGAGGTCTGCGCCCAGGTGTGGCCCGACTTGAAGATATCGAACTGTTCGCGGAAGTTGGATTTGATCGGCACGGATTTCAGGAAAATCCACGCCGTGATCCCGAACACCGCCACGAAGGGGATCATGACCAGGGGCGCGTTTTGCAGGAAGATCTGCGATTCAACACCTGCGCGGGTCATTGTCTGCGGCTCGCCCACCCAGGCCATGCCGCCAAGCAGCGCAAAGCCGATGACCCAGGGGGTCACGAATTGCACCACGGACACCCCGAAATTGCCGACCCCTGCCTGAATGGCCAGCGCCGTGCCCTGCATCCGCTTGGGAAAGAACATGCTGGTCGATGGCATGAAGCTGGAGAAATTGCCGCCGCCCAGACCGGCCAGGAACGCCAGCAGCATCAGCACCCAATAGGGTGTGTCGGGGTTCTGCACCGCATAGAACCAGCCCACCAGCGGAATGAGCAGCGACAGCGTCGACAGGCTGATGACATGGCGCGAGCCATAGATCGGCACCAGGAACATATGGATCAGTCGCAGCGTGCCGCCGGCAAGGCCCGGCATGGCGGCCAGCCAGAACAGCTGGCTTCCGGTGAACTGAAACCCGATCTGCGGCAGGCGCACCACCAGCGCCGAGACCAGAAACCATGTGATGAACGCCATGGTCAGCGCGGCCGTGGTCAGGATCAGCGTCGTCCAGGCGCGGGATTTGCCTTCGCTTTCCCAGAACGCGTTGTCCTCGGGCGCCCAATGGGGCAGCCATGTGCCCGAAGCCAGGGCAGGTTTGGACTGTGTAGCCATTGTCTTTTACCTTTCAGAAGCTTTTGCGCGGGCGCGGATCTGGCCCGGACGCCAAAAGCAATGGGGTCAGTTGGCCTTGGCCGGTTTGGTCGGTTTCGATGCGATCCTGCCGAGCGCGGCGCGCAGATCATCGACGGATCTGAATTGCGCCTTGAGTTGCAGCATGCCGCCGCGTTCGGTCAGCTCGACCTTGTCCGAACTGGCAAAGAGCTGCGAGACCTCGGCATCGAGGGCCTTCTTCTCGGCGGCTTCGCGGGCGATTTCGCGGTCCACGGACGAGATGATGTATTCATCCCCGAAGCCGCCCTCGGGCTCGACCAGCCAGATGTAGCAGATCAGCCAGCTGATGAAGGCGCCTGCCGCGATGATGAAGAAGAACTGCTGCGGCGTGACGAACATGAAGACGAACAGGTAGAAGACCGCGCCTACGTTGCCGTAAGCCCCTGCCATGCCCGAAATCTGGCCTGTCACGCGCCGCTTGATCGACGGGATGATCCCAAAGGTCGCGCCCTCTGCGCCCTGCACAAAGAACGAACACATGATGGTAAAGGCAATCGCGATGATCAGCGGCCAGTTGCTGTTGAGAAGCCCCATCAGCACAAAGCCCACGCCGATGCCGAACATGTAGGCCAGCATCACGAAACGGCGGTTGCCGAAACGGTCGGACACCAGCCCACCCATCGGCCGCGCAAACAGGTTGACGAAGGCGAAACTGGCCGCGATCAGGCCGGCAGCTGCGGCGGTCAGGCCCCAGGTTTCTTCGAAGAACATCGGCAGCATCGACACCACGGCCAGTTCCGCGCCGAAATTGGCGAAATAGGTGGCGTTCAGCGCTGCGACCGAAGTGAAAGGGTACTTGTCGTCTTCGGGCACACCCTCTTTCAGGATCGGCACGTTCACACGAATGGCCTGCACGATCTGATAGATCACGACCACGCCGATGGCGATGTAGCAGGCCGCAGCCGTCATGCCATCGATGTAGCCCATCAACTGAACCCGATAGACAAGGATCGACAAGATCCCCACCAGCGGCACGATGAACAGGCACAGCAGGACCAGATCGCGCCAGCTTGACACTTCCAGTGCCGACGCCTTGCGCGGCTTCTTGTGGGTGTCGGCGGTTGGGCCATCGGTGATGGCGAACCAGTAGAACACTCCGTAAGCGGCCATCACGACGCCCGAAGTGGCAATCGCCCACCGCCAGCCGTCATCGCCGCCATACATTGTCAGCGCGATGGTGGGCAGCGTGATCGCCGCCGCCGCCGACCCGAAATTGCCCCAACCGGCATAGAAGCCTTCGGCAAACCCGATATCGCGCGGCTTGAACCACAGCGCAGTCATATGGATGCCGACCACGAAGCTGGCCCCGATGGAGGACAGCACCAGACGCGACATGAACAGCACTTCGCGGGTGTTGCCAAATGCAAAGACGAATGTGGGCACCGCCATCAGCACCATCAGCACCGAAAACACCCGGCGCGGGCCGTAGCGGTCCAGCGCCATGCCCACGATGATCCGCGCGGGAATGGTCAGGGCAACGTTCGCGATCGCGAACAGGCGGATATCGTCGCGCGTCAGCCAGTCGACCGAGCGCAGCATCGACGACGCCAACGGCGCCATGTTGAACCAGACATAGAAACTGATGAAGAAGGCAATCCACGTCAGATGGAGGGCCTTGATCTCGGCATTCCTGAAGCGGAAAATATCGCTGACTTGCATGTCAGACCTCGAAAACTTGTGGTGGGTTCGCGCGCTGGTGGCTTTGGTCAGTCGGCGTGCGTAGGAATGATCAGCAGCGGGCAGGGCGCCCGACGTGCCAGAAACGCGCTGGTCGAGCCGAAGGTCATGTGATCGAATTCCTCGACTAGGGCATCCAGCTTGCGGGTGATGAAATTCAGCGGGCCGGGGTCGGGCTTGTGGCTGTGACGGGCCATGACCAGCAGGTCTGGCTTGCGCTCTTCCACCGCGCGCAGGATCATCTTGCGCGCATCCCCTTCGGCGATCAGCACCGAAGCCTCGAAGCCATCATCTGCCAGTTGCGCCGCAGCGGCTTCCGTCCCGGCCTTCTGGTCCGCATATTGCGCAGAAAACAGCTCATCCGCACCAGCGGTCGCGCTGCCGACATCCTCGACAACCGAGATCAGCGTGATCTTGGGCCGCATCGCGGCCAGCAGGTCACGCACCGCGTCCAGCGCGATCCGTGCGTTGCGGGAATTGTCATAGGCCAACATCACATGCATCGGCGCCTCCTTGCGTCATGGGTCCTTGGGGGACCTTCAGCAGCAGACCGTCACAACGAGAAGGAGAGTAACTTGATCAAGATCAATAACGGCCACGCTACCTGACGCAAACGCACCTGATTTGGTGATTGTCTTTTGTCCGATTAAAGGATTCCACAACAGCTGCCGAAATCCGCCCCGAGTGGGGTTGATAAATGGCAACCCAATGATTGATAACTGTCAAGAGCCGTAGCCAGAGATTGCAGACCCAAGCCATGCGCATCGAAGACCTTCTGGAGATTCGCCACCTGCACCTGTTCCGCGACATGGCGCAGGCGAATTTCGAGGTTCTGATGATCAGCTCCTACGCTCAGGCTTTTCCACAGGGACTCGAGTTGATCCGCCAAGGTGATCCTGCCGATTTCCTGCATATTGTGCTCGAAGGCTCGGTCGAGCTTTTTGCGCAGTGGTCCGGGCGCGAATGCACCATGGCCGTGGTTCGTCCGGTGTCTACCTTCATCCTTGCCGCCAACATTCGAGATGCGCCCTATCTGATGTCCGCGCGCACGCTGGAGCGCACGCGCATCGTGCTTGTGCCCGCTTCGGACCTGCGGGCAATGTTCCGGCGAGATACCGAATTCGCGGTCGCCGTGATCAATGAGCTGGCATCAAGCTACCGTTCGGTCGTGCGCAATGCCAAGTCCCTGAAGCTGCGCAACTCGCGCGAGCGGATCGCGTCCTATCTGTTGCGCCAGTCGCAACTGGCGGGGGGCGTCGCGTCCTATGTCCTGCCGGTCGAGAAGCGGCTGCTTGCGTCCTATCTCGGCATGACGGCGGAAAACCTGTCGCGCACCTTGCGGACGCTGGAAGCCGATGGCGTCAAGATCGATGGCGCCCGCGTGATCATCACCCACCGCGCGCGGCTGGTGGCGCTGGCAAAGCCGGACAGGCTGATCGATGGGCCGGATGCGGTAGCGGAACAGAACGGGTCAGGGTTGCCTGTTGCACGCGGCTGAAGGAACTTCCGGGTCCGCGCCTGACACCCTGAATGCGCGCAAGACGCTTGAAGCGAGATGCTGTCCTGAGCTTTGTGATCAAAGGCTTTGCCATGCCTCGACCAGCGCGGCACACTGATCGACACAAGCACCGATACCGTCGCGGAACCATATGCCGTCCGCACGCCATCAGCTCAGAGCGTTCCAAGTCGGCGTGCAGCAAGCCAGCTGGCCAATGCCATGACCCCGGCAGTGGCCAGACAGAGGGACAGGCCGCCGATCTGGTAGCTGAGACCTGACAGAAGCGTGCCGATCAGCCGACCTGCCGCGTTGGCCATGTAGTAGAAGCCCACATCCCGCGTGATCCGCTCCGCCGTCCCGAAAGCAAGAATCAGGTAGGAATGCACCGACGAATTGATGGCAAAGACAAAGCCGAAGACCAGCAGCCCGACTACCAGCGTCGCGGTCAGCCATGTCGAAGGTTCCCCCGCCACCAGCACCGCCCCGGCCAGCAGAAACGGGATCGGCACCAGCATGCCCGCCCAGAAGATCGCCTTGCGCGTGGTTTCCGCCTCGGGCTTGGACCTGCCACCCAGCAGGCGCGGCGCGAAGGCCTGCACCGCGCCATAGGCGATGATCCAGACCGCAAGAAACCCGCCGATCAGGAAGAACGCCTCGCGCCGTCCCTCGGCCGTGCCATCCGACAGAACGGCCTGAAAATACACCGGAATACCGACCACGAACCAGACGTCCCGCGCGCCGAACAGGAACATCCGCGCAAGGCTCAGGCGGTTGACCCGCGCGTCGCTGGACCGCCAGCCGCCCCAGGCCTCGGCCGATTTCATGCGGCCCGGCAGCCCTGCGGGCAGGAACAGGACCACCGCGATCAGGATCACGGTCAGCACCGCCGCCATGCCCCAGACCGCGGCATCGAACCCCGCAAGCGCCAGCAGCGCCGCGCCGATGAAGAAGCCCAGACCCTTGACCGCGTTCTTCGATCCGGTCAGTGCGGCAACCCATCGGAACAGCCCGCCGTCTTCCTTGGGCGCCAGCAGCTTGACGGCGGATTTCGAGGACATCTTGGCCAGATCCTTGGCAACGCCCGATACACCCTGAACGGCCATGACGAACGCGACCGACGCCGCGATACTCCATGTCGGATCCAGTTGCGCCAGCGCCACCAGCGCCCCGATCTGGAGCGCCAGGCCACCATACAGCGTCGCCGCCAGTCCAAAGCGTGCGGCAAGCCACCCGGCGGCAAGGTTAGTGACGATGCCTGCGACCTCGTACAGCAGGAACAGCCAGGCAAGTTGCACGGGCGTGAACCCCAGCGCATTGAAATGCAGGAGTACCAGCATCCGCAGCGCGCCGTCCGAAAGCATGAAGGTCCAGTAAGCTGCCGTGACGGCGGCATAGGCGCGCAGCGGATCTGGCGGCGGAAAGGTCGAAGGGTCCGCGTCCTTCACAACGCCCCCGCGATCATGCGTGTGATATCGGCAAGGCGACAGGCATAGCTCCATTCGTTGTCATACCACGCGTAGACCTTGACCTGGGTGCCGTTGATCACCATCGTCGAAGGCCCGTCAACCACCGCCGAGCGCGCATCGTTGGTGTAGTCGCACGACACCAGTGGTCGCGTCTCGAACCCGAGGATCCCTTTCAGCGGGCCATTCGCGGCGGAGGCGAACAGGGCGTTGACCTCCTGAACCGTTGTCGCGCGCTCCACTTCGAACACACAATCGGTAAGTGAAGCGTTCAGCAGCGGCACGCGCACGGCATGGCCGTTCAGGCGACCCTTGAGTTCGGGATAGATGAGTGTGATCGCGGTGGCGCTGCCCGTGGTCGTGGGGATCAGGTTCATCAGGGCCGAGCGCGCGCGGCGCATGTCCTTGGCGGGGCGGTCCACGATCGTCTGGGTGTTGGTGACGTCATGGATCGTGGTGATGGACCCGTGCCGGATGCCCAGGTTTTCGTGGATCACCTTTACCACCGGTGCCAGACAATTCGTCGTGCAGGATGCGGCGGTGACAAGCTTTTGCGAGCCATCGTAAAGGTGATGGTTCACACCATACACCAGGTTCAGCGCACCGCCGTCCTTGACCGGTGCGCTGACCACGACTTTCTGTACCCCGGCCGCGAAGTAGGGCGCGACCTTGGCGGCGGTCTTGAAGACCCCGGTACAGTCGATCACCATATCGATGCCCATTTCGGCCAGCGGCAGCGCTTCGATGCTCTTTTCATGGGTCAGGCGGATGCTCTGGTCCTTCAGCACCAGCATTTCGTCCCGGTGGCTGACCGGGGTGCGCCAGCGGCCGTGGACCGAATCGAACTCCATCAACAAGGCGTACTGTTCGGCGTCGCCCACAGGATCGTTTAGCAGAATGATCTGGCCGCCTGCGCCGGTGTCGATCAGGTCGCGCAAGACGAGCTTTCCGATCCGGCCCAGGCCATTCAAAGCGATGCGGGTCATGTGGGTCAGCCTTGTTCTGAGGCATCGGCGCCGATGGCATCGACGCGGGATTGCAGGGACAACCGGCTCAGGCTGTCGAAGGGCAATGCGACGAAGTTCATGATCCGGGTCCGCAACGCGCCATAGGTCCGGGCGAAGGCCCGCGCCTTGTCCGCGTCGGTGCCTGTCGCCGTGGCCGGGTCGGGCAGGCCCCAGTGCCCGGTCACCGGCGGGCCGCGCCAGGGCGGGCAGTCCTCGGTCGCGGCAGCGTCGCAGACGGTAAATACGAAGTCCATGATGTCAGCCCCGTCCCGCTGGAATTCCGATATGTGCTTCGACTGCAAACCGCTGGTGTCGTGGCCATTGCGTTGCAGGACGTCCAACGCAAATGGGTTCGCCGCGTCATTCGGTCGGGTTCCACCCGAAAAGGCCCTGAACCGGCCCTTGCCTAGATCACGAAGCAACGCCTCGGCAAAAACCGAGCGGGCAGAGTTGCCCGCACAGACGAAAAGCACGTTGAACCCGGCGGCGCGTGGCGCCGGGTCCTTGTGCGCCGCAAGAAGCGAAGACAGCAGATCAGGCCGGGCGCGACCCACATCAAGCGCAAGGAAACCGACAAGACCTTCGGTCGTGTCAAGGTCCACCGCGTAGTAGAGCGAGCGCCCGCGCCGTTCCACCCGGGCCAGCCTCGAAGCCGTCAGATCGGCCAGATGATGCGACAAGGTGTTCCGTTTCAGGCCAAGCGCCGCCGCGATCTCGGTCGGGCGCACGCCCTGAGGGGCGAAGCGCATGAGCAGGCGAAACACGGCCAGTCGTCCGGGATGCCCAAGGGTTGCGAAGGCGTTGGTGGCGCGCATTGTTTCCATAATTCCCGAATAAAGGAATTATAAGGCTACGTCCAGTGACGTTCTGACGACACGACACCGGCCATGTCTGCCAATTCGGTGTTACGGGAATGGCCGTTTTGGCAGCCTTGTCATCGCCCGGACCGCTCCCGCCCGCGCAATGGATCATGATTCGCTGCCAGGGCTCTTGGTTGCAGGCATGTTCTGCGTAATCTTTGACTGGAATGACTTCTTCGTCGCCTTCACGCTGCCCCAGTTTCTGTCGGCGGCAATCATCTCGTTGCATTCGTCGGTGATACCGTGGTGGTCGCTCTCTGCCTCGGCGCTGGTGTCAACGAAGGCTTCGCGCGAGCGCATGCCCCGCGCCTCCTGGTGTTCTGCAAGGTTCGTTTCGACCTTTCGGGCGATCACTGAAACCATAGCTATGTCGTGCGGCCGGAAATTGCCGCGGGGTCACGAAAGATCAACCACGTCTTGCACAAGGCCTTCGGCCACGGCCCGCACGCATGACGCGGGCGACACGGGGCCCCGGCATCCGGACCAGCCGGTGCGCTCATGACCAATGACATGCGAGGGTGCGGCCCGATACAACCCTTGCACACAACCGTTCCCCTTTGCGCAGCGGGGCCAAGACCTACACTCTGTTCAAGGTCCCTGCAGATGGAAGCACCGCATGATCAACGCTCCACCCATTCCCGCCGGTCAGGCGCTGGCCATGCTGCAGGCTGGCTGGCAGGCGCAGGCAGCGGGGCGGCTGACGGCAAGCTGGATGCTCCATGGCCGCCCCGGCATTGGCAAGACCGAGATCGTGCAGGCCCTGGCGGCACAGATCGGCGCGCGGCTGTTCGACCTGCGCCTGACCACGATCGAGCCGCAGGACCTGCGCGGCCTGCCCTTTTTCGACATGGAGCGTCGGCGCACCGTCTGGTTCCGCCCCGAAGACCTGCCCGACGACCCTGCGCAACCGTCGGTGCTGTTCCTGGATGAACTCACCGCCGCGTCGCCCATGTTGCAACCCACGGTCTATGGCCTCCTGCAGGAACGCCGCGTGGGGCCGCACCGGCTGCCGGACAGTTGCCTCGTGGTCGCCGCCGGGAACACGGTCGAGGATGGCGCCATCGCTCATGACATGGGTACGGCGCTGAGCGACCGGCTGATCCATCTGAACCTGACGGCGCAGGCCGATGACTGGCTGGCGGGTTATGCGGTGCCGCAAGGGTTGGACCCGGCGGTGATCGCTTTCATCCGCACCCGGCCTGACCTGCTCGACACCATCGAGCAGGGCCTGCGCCGGGGCGACGCGATTGCCTGTACCCCGCGATCCTGGGCGCGGGTTTCGGCGCTCATGGGCGCGCTCACGGACCGGCGCCTGCGCAACATCGCCATTGCGGGGGTGTTGGGCGAGGCCGTGGCCGCCGAATTCCAGCTTGTCGCCGAGGACATCGCCGCCACCGTGCAGCTTGAGGCGATGCTGGCCACCACCGGGGCCGAGCGTCTGGCGCTCTACCCGGCCTCGATGCATGGGCTGACGGCGCTGGTCTATGCGCTGATCAACCGCGCCGATGCCGACCGCCTGCCTGCGATCATCGAAGTCATGGCCGAGGTACGCACGCTGGGGGCCGCGCGCGGCGCGCCCTTTGCTGCGATGCCGCTGGCGGAACTGTGCACCCACGGGTTTGAACAGCTCATCCGCAAGGCGCTGGACAACGGCTGGCAGGATGCCTTTCTCACCTCCGCTGCCTATGCGTCCTATGCCGGGGAACGGCAGGCGGCAGGGCTGGCATGACGCTGCATTCGCGTCATGCCAGCGCCGCCCTGCGGGCCATGACCGAATCCGATCCGGCGCTGGCCGCGCTGGCGCTCTGGTGTCGTCACAGGGACGATGCGGCGCTATGCGGTCCCGCCGAAACCCGGGGAAGCGACATCTTCTATGGCCCCGCCTTTGCCGGGCTTCCATTGCATGAACAGATCGGGCTGGCCGGGCATCATGTGCTGCATGCCAGTCTGGAGCATTCCGCCCGCATGGCCGACATGGCGCTGCGGCTGGGCGACCGGTTCGACGCAGACCACTGGGCGATTGCCTGCGACGCCATCGTGAACGAGGCGATCCTGGCCGCAGGTCACGCCCTGCCGCGTCCGGCGCTGACGCTTTCGGGATTGCTCGCCGCACTCGGGGTGCCGGACGACGGCAACACGGCGCTGGCCGCGTGGGATTGCGAGCGGCTGTATCACCGGCTTTCACAGGCGCCACAAAGCGCCGATGCCGCCCGGCGCCACGCACGCGCGCAGGAGTTCCGGCGCGACCTGCACCCGGACGCGGGCGAAGAAGCGCAATCGGGCGGCGGCCCGCCGCCTGACCGGGCAGAATGGCGCGCGCATCTGGCCCGCGCGCTGGCCGCCGGACAGGCGGCGGGCTTCGGGCTGGGCATGATCGGCCACCGGCTGGCCGACCTGCCGCGCCCCCGCACCCCGTGGGAGGTGCTGTTGCGCAGGATTCTGGCCCGCGCCACGCTGCCCCGGCCGCGGCCAAACCCGTTTCGTCCGTCGCGTTCGTGGCTGGCCCAGAGCGCAAGCGCGCTGGATCAGGGCTACCCGCTGCCGCCCTGGCAGTCACGCCTGCGCGGTCACCGCGACCAGCCCCGGCTGGTAGTTGCGCTGGATAGCTCCGGGTCCATCCCGCCCGAGGCACTGCGCCTTCTGATGGCCGAGGTGACGGGCATTGCCCGGCGGGTGCAGGGCGCGCTGCATCTGCTGGTCTTCGACGAAGCGGTGCGCATCGACTGCGTGCTCGACCCCGCGCAGGCCCTGCAGACACTGCGCACGCTGGAGCTGCCGCAGGGGGGCGGGACGGATTTTGCGCCGGTGCTTGCGCGCGCGACAGCGCTGGTGCCTTCGGCGCTGGTCATCCTGTCCGATATGGATGGCCCCACCGGCACTGCTGCCGCGCCGCGCTTCCCGGTCATCTGGGCGAGCCCGCAGCCCGAGCCGCCCGCCGCACCCTTCGGCCAGGTGCTGTCACTCGCCCGTTGAGCGGGCAGCCATCAGCGCGGCCAGCCGCGCATGGCCTGAAACCTGTGCCGACTCGAAGGTCAGGTCATGAATCTCGATCCCCCGCGCCAGCCCGATGCGCTGCAGCGCACGCTCGGTCAGGGGGGCGGCAAACAGCGTGTCCGTGATCAAGGCGCGTTCCTCGTCGCTCAGCGGCAGCAACTCCGGGCCATCTTCGGACTGAACCGAAACCAGGGAAAGCGGCGGCAAGCGCAACAGGTCCGATTGCTCGATCACCAGATGCAGCCGCCCCGACTGCAACCCCCGCCCCGCCGCGATCCGGGTCAGGATCGTTCGGGCGCGCGCACGCAGCAGATCAAGCCCGCGATCGGCGGCATCCTCGCTGACCAGACGCGCGCGGCGCGCGGGGCTGGCCCGCAGCAAGCGCATTTCGACCAGAAAGATCACGACCAGCATGGGCACAGGCGCTCCCGCAACCGCAGGCGCCGTTTCGCGCCAGATCAGAATCGCAATCACGAAGGGCGACAGCGCGATCATGTAGCGCAGGAATTCCTTTTCAAGGATCAATCGCGCCCACAGCCGCCACCCGCCGCCCGCGCGTGGCCAAAGCGCGGTCCGGCCCAGAAACCGGCGCGGCAGCCACTTGATCTGTAGCGCGTCGCGGTTGGCTACGGTAGCGGGGCTGAGAATGAACATGCCCAGGAATTGGGGCGCGCGGAACCGGCATCAAGACCCGGCATGCGGTGGACCAGGTTCCGGGTGGCTTATCCGTGGCACCCACGGCCATCGCCGCCGGCGGCAAGGTTACGCGGGGCCGACCGGGCCGTTCCCTGCGCTCAAGGGGCCGGAATAACCCTGTCGCTGGACAGTGCCGCGCCCGGTGACCGGATCGCGGCAACAAACCTGTGCTGGAACGCCGCGCAGATCGGGCTTGGATGCACATGCTGGCGCAGGATGAACCCAACCGATCGCACCGCCAACGGGTCGGCCAGTGCAAGCGAACACAGGTCATCGCTTATCGACCGCGTGGCCAGTGCCGGCAGGATCGTCACCCCCGCCCCGGCGCGCACCAGCGCCAGAAGCGAGATCACGTTGCGCGCACTCAGGGTGGATACGTTCTGCGCCCCGGTGTCGCCAAGCGCATCGAATCCCATTGTTGACTTGTTGCTGATCATCCGGTGCGCCCGCAGGTCATTCAGCGTCAGCGGTGTCATCGTGGCGGCAAGCGGATGGTCCTTGCGACAAACCAGCCGGAACGGGTCGTTGAACAGGGGAATGAACTGTAGCCCGGCATCGGCTGCGGGACTTCCGCCGATGCCCAGCTCGACCTCCGCGGTCGCGACCAGCATGTGCACGCTCGCGCTGTCGGTGTCGAGCAATTCGATCCGAAGGCCGCCATGATCCGCCAGCATTTCCGTCAGGATCGGCGGCAGCAACTGCGCGGCAACCGACGGCACCGCCGCGATGCGCAAGGCGCCTTCGCGCCCTGCAGCCAGCGCCGCCATGCGTTCGATGGTCCGGTCATGTTCGCGCAGCAGATCCAGACCCAACTTGCGGACATCATGGCCAAGCGCCGTCAGGGTATGCTTGCGGTCGGTTTCGAACAGCGGCGCGCCCAGATTGGCTTCCAGCTGCTTAAGGCTCATCGAGATCGCCGAAACCGTCCGGCCAAGCGCATCGGCGGCATCGCGGATGTTGCCGCAGTCCGCCACGGTCACAAACACGCGCAAGGCTTCGGTGCGGATCATGCTTGTATTCCAGCTTTATTGAAACATTTTACAGTTTAATTCGATTGATCTGAAATATCCATCCCCCGTACCGTGGTTGCAGCTCAGGGGACGGGAATGACGGCAACAACGTTGACTTTGGCGCAGGTCGAAGACCTTGCCACGCAGGCTTTGACAGGGGCGGGCGCCTCGAAGGTGCAGGCCGCTGCGGTCGCGCGGTCGACGCGGCTGGCGGAACGGGACGGCATTCGCAGCCACGGGCTGATGTATGTGCCGATCTATGCCGAGCATCTGCGCTGTGGCAAGGTTCTGGGGCAGGCGGTGCCGCAGGTTGAGCAACCGCGCGCAGGCGTCGTCCGCGTCGATGCTGCGCACGGCTTCGCACATGCCGCGATCGACGCGGGCTGGGCTGCGTTTACTGCGGCGATCCGGGCACAGGGCGTGGCGGTCATGGCGCTGCGCCGCTCGTACAACTGTGGTGTGCTGGGGCACCATGCGGAGCGGCTTGCCTTCGAAGGGCTTGTCGGGCTGTGCTTTACCCACGCGCCCGCGTCGATCGCGCCGGTGGGTGGCAAGCGCCCGGTCATCGGCACCAACCCCTTTGCGCTGGCGGTGCCGGACGGCGCGGGCGCGGCGCTACTGGTGATTGATCAGTCGGCCAGCGTGATCGCCAAGTCTGAAATCCTGCTCCATGCGCGTGAGGGCAAGGCCATCAACCCCGACTGGGCGCTGGATTCCGAAGGCCGCCCAACCACCGAAGCCGATGCCGCGCTTGCGGGGTCCATGCGCCCGGCGGGCGGGCAAAAGGGGTTCGGCGCGGGCCTGATGGTCGAAGTCTTTGCCGCCGCGTTGGCCGGAGCGAACCTGAGCATCGATGCCAGCCCGTTCTCCGGCCCCAAGGGCGGCCCGCCGGGGACCGGGCAGTTCTTCATGGGGATCGACCCGGCAGCATTTGATGCCACGGGTTTCGCCGCATCCATGATGCGGCTGGCCGCTGCCATCACGGAACAGGAAGGCGCGCGCCTGCCCGGTGCGCGCCGCGCCGCCAACCGCGCCCGCATCGAACATGCGGGCGTGCAGGTCGATGCCGCCCTGATCGACAGGATCAAGACCGCCTGAAGCGCGGAAAGGAACAGAATGACACTGGAAACCCGCAACTTCATCGCAGGCACATGGCAGGACGGGGGGGCCACGGTCGAAAACCGTAACCCTTCGGACCTGAGCGATGTGATCGGCCACTTCGCACAGGCCGATGGCGCGCAACTGAACGCAGCCTTGCAAGCCGCTCGCGCGGCGCAGCCCGCATGGGGCGCCACGGGTCCGCAAAAGCGCCATGACGTGCTGATGGCGATCGGCACCGAACTGATGGCACGCGCGGAAGAAATCGGAACCCTGATTGCGCGCGAAGAAGGCAAGCCAATGGCCGAAGGCAAGGGCGAAGCATTCCGCGCCGGCCAGTTCTTCACCTATTTCGCGGCCGAGGCCCTGCGCCAGCTGGGCCACACCGCCGACAGCGTGCGCGAGGGCGTTGAAATCGACGTGCGGCGCGAACCTGTGGGCGTGGTCGCGATCATCAGCCCGTGGAATTTCCCCGTGGCGACTCCGGCGTGGAAAATCGCGCCGGCGCTGGCCTTCGGCAATGCCGTGATCTGGAAACCCGCCAACCAGACGCCCGCCAGCGCCGTAGCGCTCACCCAGATCATCGCGAAACAGGACCTGCCCAAGGGGCTGTTCAATCTGGTCATGGGCGCGGGGCGCGACATCGGGCAGGCACTGGCCGAAAGCGGACGGGTCGATGCCATCAGCTTCACCGGCTCGGTTCCCGTGGGACGCGGGATTGCGGCGGCGGCCATTCCCAACATGACGAAGCTGCAAATGGAAATGGGGTCGAAGAACCCGATGGTCATCATGGAGGATTGCGATCTTGAGTTGGCGGTCGCGCATGCCACCAACGCGGCCTTTGGCGGAACGGGACAGAAATGCACCGCCGCCAGCCGCCTGATCGTGCATGAACGCATCCATGATGCCTTTGTTGAAAAGCTTGTGGTTGCGGCGCAAGCGCTGCAAGTGGGCCATGCGCTCGAAGACGGCACCCAGATCGGCCCCGTGGTCAGCGCCGACCAGCTTGTCGCCAATATGGACTATATCGCGACCGGCACGCGCGAAGGGGCCGATCTGCTGTGCGGCGGTACGCGGCTGGAGCGCGCGACCGAGGGGTATTTCATGGCCCCCGCCGTTTTCGCAGGCACGCGCAACGACATGCGCATCAACCGCGAGGAAATGTTCGCGCCCATCACCTGCATCATCAAAGTGGGCAGCTATGATGAAGCGCTGCATCTGGCCAATGACACCGAATTCGGCCTGACCGCAGGCATCATGACCCGCGACCTGGCGCGCGCCACCCATTTCCGCCGCCATGCGCGCGCGGGCTGCGTCATGGTCAACCTGCCCACGGCGGGAACGGATTACCATGTGCCATTCGGCGGGCGCGGGGCGTCCAGCTATGGCCCGCGCGAACAGGGCCGGTATGCCGAAGAATTCTACACCATCGTGAAGACCGCCTACATCCATTCGGGGGTGCCTGCATGACGCCCCCGCGCATTGACGCGCTGCAATATGCCAACTGGTCGGAGAAGATCTTTCGCCAGATGCGCACGGGCGGTGTCGACGCGGTGCATGTGACCATCGCCTATCACGAGAGTTTTCGCGAAACCGTGCTGAATATCGAAGCATGGAACCGCTGGTTCGAACGCTTCCCCGATCTGATTTTTCAGGGCTTCACCGCTGATGACATAGAACTGGCACAGATGACCGGGCGCACGGCGATCTTTTTCGGCGCGCAGAACCCGTCGTGCATCGAGGATGACATCGGCCTGGTCGAAGTGCTGCATCGGCTGGGCCTGCGCTTCATGCAACTGACCTACAACAACCAGTCGCTGCTTGCCGCAGGGTGTTACGAGGCCGAGGATACCGGCCTGACCCGCATGGGCCGCGAAGTGGTGGCGGAGATGAACCGCGTCGGCATGGTGGTCGACATGAGCCATTCCGGCGAGCGCTCGACCCTCGACGCCATCGCGCAGTCCACCCGGCCCATCGCCATCACCCACGCCAACCCCGCAAGCTGGCACCCCGCGCGGCGCAACAAATCCGACCGCGTGTTGCGCGCGCTGGCGGAAAGCGGGGGCATGCTGGGCTTTTCGGTGTACCCCCACCATTTGCGCGGTGGCAGCGATTGTAGCCTGAATGACTTCTGCCAGATGGTGGCGCGCACGGCCGATCTGATGGGGGTGGGCCGAATCGGGATCGGCACCGACCTGTGCCAGGACCAGCCCGACAGGGTCGTGGACTGGATGCGCACCGGGCGCTGGACCAAGGCGCGCGACTATGGCGAAGGCAGCGCCGAGAACCCAGGCTTCCCACCGATGCCTGACTGGTTCCGCGACAACCGCGATTTCGGGCAGGTCGCGGCGGGCCTGCGCAAAGCCGGGCTTTCCGCCGATGACGTGGCCGCTGTCATGGGCGGGAACTGGGCACGGTTTTTTGCCGACAGTTTCGGCCCCGCACAAACACGGCAGAAGGAGGCCGCGCAATGAACTGCGTGGGCCTTGACCCCATGCCACAGGCGACCCTCTTCCGGCGCAGCCCCGCCACCGTGATGCGCCTTGCCCGCATGGGCTGCAGCCACCCGACGCGTATTTCGTTCCTGCGCCAGATGTTGCGTCGCATGAAGGCCGAGAACTGGCGTTTTGACCGGCCCGTGTGGGATCTGGATGCGCAGGGCGTTGGCCGCGCCGTCTATCGTGCCATCGGGCCCGCGCGGACCTATAGCCTGGTCGCCTTTGCCCACGATTTGCCGCCCGAGGCGCGTTCGGACCGAGTGATCGCCACCGCCTGGGACGCGACCTTCGCGCTGTTTGACGGCACGCCGACCCCGGAGGATCTGGACCGCCTAGCCGCCAATGTGCCGCTGCAGGAAGCCGGGCGCATTACCGCGCGCGAACTCAGCCTGAGCCGTGCAAACCGCTCCGTGCGGCTGTTCGAACATGTGGTGGAACGGCTGGCGGTTGGCGAACAGCCCGATGCCGCGATGTTGCTGGAAACCGGCTACCTGATGCGGACCACTGCCGTCTATGGCTCGGGCAAGTTCGGCGCGGCGGACCGCGCGGCGATTGCGCCCCGCCCGGAGTTGCGTGCGCCGTTCCAGGCCGAAATGCTGTCGGTCTGGCTGACGCGCGCCTTTACGGTCGATCTGGTCGAGCATCTGGCGCGGGCGCGCGGGGGGGAAAGGGCCGCGCGCCTGGACCCGGCGTTGAAGCGCG
>SKKS01000487.1 GCA_007123625.1 Paracoccaceae bacterium | reverse complement strand
GGGTCGCCGGGCTTGCCCAGATAGGTCGAGAGCGGCGCCAGATTGTCGAAGGTGATGTTGGACTGGATATAGACGCTGTCGGTCAGCAGCAACTCTCGCAGCAGCGGCACCTTCATCGCCTCGCGCTTGAAGTTGTCGGCGATCAGTTCGCCCATGTAGCGGGTACCGATGCGGTAATCGACGGAATAGTGGAACCAGCCGCCGGACTCGCGCAGCATGTTCGCCAGATGCGTCTTGCCCAGACCCGACATGCCGAACAGCATCACGCGCTTGCGGTCGCAGTCCAGCCAGCTTGCGGCATCGGGATAGAGCATGGAAAACCCTTCGGGCGGTGGCGCGGTGCGATGTGGTTACCGAGGCGCCCGAGTGCGGTCAATGGGGCGCGCCACAAACGCAAAGGCCCCGGCACGAAGCCGGGGCCTGAATTTCGCGTCTCTGGCGCATGTCAGAAACGGTACCCCACGCGCAGGCCAAGCCCCAGCGCCGAGTTGCCGTCGAACTGCGCGTTCTGCGGCGTCGTGCCACCGCCCAGCTTGCGGTACTGCACGCCCCCCGCGACCATGATCGGCCCATCACGATACGTCACGCCCAAGCCAACCGATGCAAAGCCATCGGTGGGGCCAAGGTTGGAAAGCGGATCGCGGGACTTGCGTTCATAGCCCAGCGTGACCGCGCCGGACCAGTTCTCATTGAATTGACGCCCGACGCCGATGTTCCAGGTGAGCGAATTGCTGTCATAGGAAACCAGCGGGTTCTGCCCAAGCCCCCCCGGCGGCGGCGAGGTGTAGAACGTGGGCGAAATGTCGAACTGCCGCCAGCGCGCATAGCGCAGCGACCCGAACACCAGCGTACCCTCGGCCACACCGGTCTGAAACTCCAGTTGCAGCGATTCGGGGATGGTTGTGTTGAACTGATCGACCGCCACATTGGCGCCAGCAAACGATTCTGTTGCGTCAAAAGTGTGCCTGATGCGCGAGTTGTAGGTCAACGCCACGCGCGCGGCGATCTCGGGGCGTTCCCATGCCACACCGACCAGATAGCCATAGGCAGTATCGGTGTTCGTGGCCATGCTGTAATTGCTCACGAAGGGCAGCGTAACCTCGCCCCGGGTTCGCACCGCGCGCAGACCGGCATACGCGCTGAACCCGCCGTCGATCTTGTACCGCAACACGCCGGTGAATCCCGTGCTCTCGATACGGGCATTCGCGCCCGCAGCGAAATACCCCGTCTCCGTAGGATACTGGACAGAGGCACCGATGGGTTCATCGACGATCAAGGCATATGACAGGTTGTCCGACAGATCACCACGCACCCCAAGATTGAAGGTGGTGAACGACCGCGTCATGTTCCCAGATGTAACGCCCAGTGTGCCGCTTACGCGCGGGCGACCGTGGCTCAACCCGAATTCAACATAGTTTCCCTGCTCGAACAACAGCGCCATCGACTGCGCCGAACGCTCCACCCCGCCGGCCGACGCCGCACCAACACCCAGAACCGCCAGTGCGGCGGCGACGAAACCCGATCTGATCATAACTCCACTCCTCCGTTGCCACGCCCCTCAAGCGCGGTGCCATATCAGAATAACTAAAACCATAGACCCGTTTGCACTTGACGACGCGTCAGCACCGAAGCCTGCGCCGGAATGTTGCCGATTTGCGACAAGCTATGACATAAGCGACACATTGCCCGGATGGCTCAACGCGGCTCCAGCAGGGTGATTCCCACCGCACCGCCGCGGGCAAGATCGGGGTCCAGCGACATGGGCAGGTACTCGCCCCGCCGCCACAGGTCGCCCAGATCATCGTAATGGCGACTGAGCGGATGCCCCGACTGGCCGGTAGAGGTAATGAACACCGAACTGTCAGGGTCGGCGAAATCATAAACGCCGCGATAGACCGCGCCATGAATGTTGGCGAACGGGTCGGGGTCTGTCCCCGCCGTCTGGCCCCGCATCAGCGTATGGTCGCCGCCGCTGGTCGACTGGCGGATATTGACGAAAAAACCCAGCCCCGTCACTTCGCCCAGCACACTGTGACGATGGGTGGCCATGTGCGCGTCACCCCAGCGCCAGCTTTCAGGGTTCGAACCGTAGCGCTCCGACAGCCAGACCAGCGCGGCGTCCAGCGCCATCTGCGCGATTTCGGTGCAGCTTTCGCGTTGCGAAGACTGGATGATGTTGCACCAGTCGGACGCGCCTTCGGTGTCGTTGAACACGCGCTCGATGAACACGGGCTCCAGCCGGGTGAAATTGCCTGTAAGCGGCCCCAGCCGGTCCCGGATCAGGCGGAACTGCAATTCCCGCATCCACGCGGCATAGATCAGCGGCTCGGGCAGGTGTTCATTCATCTCGCCGTTCCAGTCGGCCAGCAGGTTCAGCGCCTGCTGGCGCAGGTGCGCGCGGGTGCCGGTGGGCGCGGCCTCGCCCGAGAACCACAGATCGGCGGCCACCAGCGGCAAGAGCGTGCGCGCGGCCTGGCTGACGGTGTCCAGCTGCGCTTCGATGAAACTGTCGCGGGTGTGTACCTCGCGCATGCTCATCAGTCGCAGCCACCGGTTGATCCGCTGCGTGTCGCCCCAGTCATGACTGACATGAAGCGGAAATGGCCGGTCAAGGATCTTGTTGTTGGTATTGCCCAGTATGCCGCCATCGGGGTCCACGAAACGCGGGTTCGAAGTGTATGGCAGCGTGCCGTTCCAGCGGTTTTCCCCAATCCACCCGGCGGCGGGCATGCGCCCCTGCGTCAGATGCCCGGCATCGCGGCGCGGCATCCGGCCCACGGTCTGCATGGCGATCCGTTCCTGATCGGCCAGCATCAGGTTCTGTGCCGGCGCCACCACCAGCTCGCCCGAGGCGATGGCCTCGTCCACGTTCTGGGCGCGCATCAGGCGAATCGCAGCGGTCATCGAGGTGTTTTGCTCGGTCAGCATGGTCCAGGCGACCGACGCAACATGTCCCGGCGGCGTGACACTGCCCAGATCATAGTGCGCGCCCGGCAACACGGGGCCATTTTCGGTCCATCGCAGGGTCAGGGTCATGGGGTCGTTGTCTTTGACCCGGATGATCGAGCGGCGGGTCTCGAACTCGGCCCAGCCGTCCGGAGTGCGGTACTCCAGCGAATTCTCGGGGTTGATCTGTTCGATATAGACGTCGGTGTCATCCAGATACGCCGTCGTCAGCCCCCAACCCAAAACCTCGGACCGGCCCAGCAGCACCACAGGAATCCCCGGGATGGTGGCGCCGATCACCCCGCCGGTCGAAAGCTCCAGCCGCGCAAGATACATCACCGCAGGGGCCGTCAGCCCCAGATGCGGGTCGCTGGCCAGCAACGTCCCCCCCGAGGCCGAGCGCCGCGGCGCAGCGGCAAAGGCGTTCGAGGCCCCCGCCATGCCCACATCGCGGACCGGCGACAGCGGACCGCCGGCAAAGCGCAGCGGGCGCATGTCCGGCGTCACTCCCGGAAACAGGCTGGCGTAATCCGGCAGCGCCGCCACGCCGCTGCCCGGCGCATCGGGCAGGATATCGCGCAGGCGTTCAGGTTCGATCAACAGTGACACCCGTGCGCGCTGCACCTCGCGCTGGATCTGGTCCGACAGCTGCACCGCCATGATCTTGAGGATGGCAATGGAATCCGCGGGTTGCCATAGCGCCAGCTCGCCGGGGAACAGAAAGAGCTCGGGCGCCCCGCGCCCGCGCGCGCCGTCGTTCACGGCCTGCACCCAGGCGTTCACCCCACGCGCATAGGCTTCAAGCGCGGCGCGGGTGTCCTCGTCCTGATGCACCACGGCGCGTTGCGCCAGCCCGTAGATGTCCAGCCGCCGCATGAGTTCGTCCGTACGCAGGGTGCGGGTGCCGAACACCTCGGACAGGCGCCCCTGCGCGGTGCGGCGCAGCAGCATCATCTGCCACAGACGGTCCTGCGCATGCACATAGCCCAGCCCGAAGAACACATCCGCATCGTTCTCGCCAAAGACATGGGGCACGTTGTGGGTGTTGCGCACGATCTCGATCGGCGCCTCGATCCCCGGCACTTCCGCGCGCGCATTGTAGTCGGGCAGCGATCGCGACAGGAAGAAATAGGCAAGCCCCGCCCCCAGCGCGGCCACCGCAGCAAGCCCGGTAAAGATGCGCACAAGCCATCTGAAGAAAGTGAACATCGGTGCCTGTCCTGACGGGTCCGGTTTCGCGGTTGACGAACGGGTGTTGCTGGTTTCGTATGCGCCCCAAGGCGAAAGCCTTCGTATGCGCCTTGTGCGCGGGGTGCAATCGCAGCCTATGACATGGGAGGTCGGAATGGCAAAAGTCACGTTTCTGGGATTGGGGGTCATGGGCGGGCCCATGGCCGGGCATCTGGCGCGTGCGGGCCATGCGGTGACCGTTTACAACCGCACCACCGCCAAGGCCGAAGCCTGGGTCGCAGAACACGGCGGCGACATGGCCGACACTCCCGCCGAAGCCGCGTCAGGGGCCGAATTCGTCATGGCCTGCGTGGGCAATGACGACGATCTGCGCGCGGTCTGCATCGGGCCGGGCGGGGCCTTTGACGCCTTGACGCCCGGCACGGTGTTCGTGGATCACACCACGGTATCGGCGCGAGTCACGCGCGAGATGAATGCCATCGCCGCCAAGGCGGGGATCGGTTTCGTCGACGCACCGGTTTCCGGCGGACAGGCAGGCGCCGAAAACGGCGTGCTGTCGATCATGTGCGGTGGCGCGCAGGCCGACTACGACAGGGCCGAAACGGTGATGGCCGCCTATGCCCGCGTCTGCCGTCGGTTGGGCGACAGCGGCGCCGGGCAGATCGCCAAGATGATGAACCAGATCGCCATTGCCGGGCTTGTACAGGGTCTGTCCGAAGCGCTGCATTTCGGCGAAAAAGCCGGGATGGACGGCCGCGCCGTGATCGAGGTGATTTCCCAGGGCGCCGCCGGGTCCTGGCAGATGGCCAACCGCCACGAAACCATGCTCGATGACCGCTTCGACCACGGGTTCGCCGTGGACTGGATGCGCAAGGATCTGGGCATCTGCCTTGATGCCGCAAACGAGGTCGGCGCCGCCCTGCCCGTTACCGCGCTGGTGGACCAGTTCTACAAGGAGGTGCAGGCCATGGGCGGCGGGCGCTGGGACACATCCAGCCTGATCAAGCGCCTGCGCCGCTTCGACCAGGGCTGAGCCAGGCACTTGCACGTCCCGCTGCCCGGTCGGACGCGGCCGTGGGACGTACAATGGTGGGTAGGTGGGGCACGTCCCGCGGGTGTGTCCGGCCGAAAGGCGCGCCTTCAGAGGTTTTCGACCTGCGGCATGCC
Source organism: Paracoccaceae bacterium (assembly GCA_007123625.1). Taxonomy (GTDB): domain Bacteria; phylum Pseudomonadota; class Alphaproteobacteria; order Rhodobacterales; family Rhodobacteraceae; genus Rhabdonatronobacter. The sequence continues at coordinate 37 of SKKS01000487.1, read as the reverse complement.
CATGACGTGATAGCCGCCGTCCACATGCACGATCTCG
>SKKS01000160.1 GCA_007123625.1 Paracoccaceae bacterium | reverse complement strand
TCCTGCAAATAACTTTCGCGCCAAAACCTCAGGAACACTTCCTCGACCGAATCGATATATGAATAGTGAAATCTCGCCTCTGGGGCCTTTTGCACAACATCATCAGGATGCGTATCAGCTAGCAACAAGCCCGCAACGATGGTGCGAATGATCGAGATTTGCTTTTCGCCACATTGTGGCAAGGCTTTGCACTTTCTCAGAAATTCTTCCAGTGACCATGGGGTTCTTGTGATTTCAAGAACGCTGCAACTCTCAAAAAACGGATCTTGTATGACACGCTTCCTAAGGGATGATGACAACGGCGCAATTTGAAATAGCTCTGCCACAGTCATTTCTGGCGCTAAACGAAAATCCGCAGAATTATGATGCAGGCTGCTTGAAGACACCCAAGACGGCAATTTATTTGAGGGCTTCTCGCTACCTGACATTCAGGAACCACGTCATCTAAAACCTTACCTGAGTGGTCGATATCAGCGATCAATAGGGAAAGCAAATAGCGATCGCTGGTTCAGGGGATATCTAAAGATATTGAAATCCATCTTTAGAGGAAATGCATTCGCACAGCGTTGCGTTTAAACAAAGAGAGAGAAATGTAGGGTGCAATGCAATGAATTTGTCTATTCCCAAGTTGAATCGGTTCGTGTTCGGAGCGGCTGGTTTGCTTATTCTGAGCGCGTGCCAGAAAGAGTCCGCATCCACAGTGGTGTGCTGGGAGGAGCCAGTGCAGCATGTGTCGGCCCCTGTTGTTTTTGCCGACAAGTTTTCTCCCGAGATGCGTGTCATCTGTGCGCCGATCTCGGCCCGTCCGGTGAACAAGCAGCTGATCTACAGAGGGCCCAGCAATTCGGCACCCGTGCCGTCGGAGACGCCACCGGCGCAACCGCCGGCGCAGCAGCCGCCGCAGCAGGATCAGCCGCCCCAGCAGGATCAGCCGCCTGCCAAGAGGGGCGACCCCGTGGCGCGGGTCGATGACGAGGGTGTCGCTGCTCTCGATGACAACCAACGCTTCGCGATCGTGCGGGGGGACACGGTTGTCGCGGGCAGCGAGCAGGGCAACACCGACCTGAACAAGATTATGGACAACCTGTTTGACGAGTCCAACTAGGCCCAGCGCAGGAGCGAACGGAATGCAGATCTTTCGGAAAATGGCACGGATCACGCCGCTACCCTTCGCGGCCGCTTGCGTCGTGCTGTTCGCGGCCATGCCGGTGGCGGCGCAGAACGTCTCTTCGCCTGGGCAGAACTGGTCGTCGGGTTGGGGATTTGCGTCGGCCTCCGACCGCAGCCTTGCCTTGCAGCAGGCGCAGACGATTCGGCAGGCGCGCACCCAACCTGGACCCAGCACGCTGATAACGAACAATACAACGAACAATACGACGAATGACAGCCGCTCAAATTACCAGGAAGTCATAGGAGAAACGATGAGTTTCGACACCATCGACTTCCAGCTCAATGGTGACCGGATCGGACAGAACACCAATTCTGTCGGCTCGATGAACACCGGCAACACCACCATCGATGTGCACGGCGCAAACAATCATATCATCGCGACCAATTCTGCAGACACCGAAGGCTGCGTCGACGGCAGCATACAGCAAGACACCAGCCTGTTCGAGTCGATGGCCTCGCCTTCGGGCATTGACATCAGCACCAGCACGGCTGGCCGATCTATGCGCTGCGGGCCCTGACCGCATGCGAGACGACCGCGACACCATCGGCGCACGCGCCGACGGGGCGCGCAAACAGCCGTCTGACCTGGGGGGTCAAGTGGAAATCTGGAGCAGAATACCGTGCAAACAAGATGGTGGCAGAGCATGATCTCTGTGGTGGCTCTGGCGGGGTGCAGTGCGCTTCCTCCGGGCGCATTTACGTCGCGCGACGCCAACGCCCCACTTGCTGAGGGGCCGCCGATCGAGGATGTCGTCACAGCCTTTGACGAAGCGCTGTCTTGTATTCGCGGCAAAGTTCAGCCGGGCATAACCTTTGCCGTTGGGCAGATTGTCGATGCGACCGGCAGGGAAAGCTATGCCGACGGCGCGGCGGGAAAATTCGTGACCCAGGGCGCAGGCGAGATGGTGCAATCGGCGCTGTTCCGGGCCGGAGTTACCGTGGTCAACCGGCGCGACCCGAATATCCCTATTGTCGAAACGCAATGGGGCATCCGCGACCTGTCGCAGCAGATGCCGGTGAACTTCTACATCTCGGGCAGCATCAACAGCCTTGATTTCATTCCTGGTGGTGGCTTCAGCACCCAGATTGCCGGGGTCGGGCCGCGCTATCGCCAGAACCGTATCCTGATCGGGCTGGACCTGACCATGACCGACGCCCTGACCGGGCGGATCGTGGCCAGCGTGCCGCTGCAAAAGCAAATCTTCTCGCGCGAGGTCGGCGCCACGATGGGGCGGTTCTTTGGGGATACGTTGCTCAGCCTCGACATGGGCGGGCAGGAGCGCGAGGCCGTGCATTTCGCCCTGCGCCAGATGCTCAGCTTTGCCAGCTTTGAATTGCTGGGTCAGTTGATGAACGCGTCCACCTTTGCCCCCTGCAAGGAAAAGGTCAGCCCCTTCTATGGGTCGATTCAGAATACCGGCACGGGGGATCCCGAAGCGCTGCGCGCAGTGGCGCGCAGCGGCGCGGCCCTGCAGCAGGCAGCCGTTGTGCAGCAGCAGGGCAGGGCGCTTCAGCCACAGCAGGCGGTTGCGCAACAGCAACAGCCAGCGGCGCGCAGCATTCAGGAACAGGTCAAGGAACTGGCCAATCACGCCATGGTCTTTGGGGCCCGTGCGGTTGCGGCAGCCGAGGAATCGCTGGCCGCCGACAGCACCGAAAAGGCAGCGCAAAAGGCCGCCGAGGCGACCGAACTGTTGCGCGGTGCGGTCCAGATCATGCAGCGCGCGGCGGAACTGGGGCTGGACGGCCCCGAGGGTGACGCCGTCGCGCTGGTGGTCGAACGCGGCATCGGTGTGGTGACGCAGGCGCAGGAACAACTGGCTGCACGGCTGGAGGCGGGCAGCGCCACTGCCCCTCCGGTCGGGGGGGCGCCGGGGGAGACGGCGCCCACGGGCGGGGCGGCGGTATTGTCCGACGCCGCCCCCCCGCAGGATCCAGTGCAGGCCCCGGCACTGCCACCTCCGGGAACACCCGCGTATGACCGGATGATGCGAAACGCTCAGTAAAGCAGGCGCGGTGACACCGCGCGCAGGACTTCCCCCGCCGGCATGTGCCGGGGGCGGAAAGAACGGGCCCCTCGTGACATGCCCGTAAAAATGTCGAAGCCTGAGGGGGCTTTGGCGGTTAACCTGAAGGAACAGGCAAAATGAAAAAATTTCTTGCCACGACCGCCATCGCATCGATGGCATTCACCGGCGCGGCCTCGGCCCAGTCGGTGCTGGAGCGCGTGCTCGCGCAGACTCAATCGCTGGGTGAAGTGACCGGCGTGTTCGCCAACGTGGCGGATAATATTGGTAGTCCGGGCGTGATCACCGTTTACGAAAGTTCCGATGCAATAATCTCGGAAGCCGACTATCTCCAAGTCTTGGCCGATGCCGAGGCCGCGCGATCGGCTCAACTGACCATCGTTCCAGTTTTCTCGGCCACCACCGGCGAGATCACTCACTACATAGTCGCAGACACTACTGGGGGCACGGATACCCCACGGACGCTGCAACAGGCTGAAGACTTTATTGCGAGTGAGGTCTTGAGCGCACGAACCGGGGCGGCAAACCCCTACACGCCGACCACACTCGCCGGCGGATCGGTTGGCTCCATCGACGGGTCGATCACCAACGTGGCGCGCCGGATCGACCAGGCCACGGCCAATGTCGACAATCAGGTCACCTCGATCTCCAACGTGACCACCAACTTCGGCAGCATGGCGACCACCGTGCTGGGCGCGGTCAACACCGGCGAGATCGGCCTGGGCACCAACCAGGTGGTGGAAGAAGCCCTGTCGGGCACCAGCGAGGCGATCCGCTCGGTCGTCAATCAGGTTGGCACCACTGCCGGCCAGACCGTGCTGGCTCTGAACTCGGCGCTGAACACCATGAACATCGACGGTTCGATCTCGAACACGTTTGAAGGTGTGAACGCCTCGGTCGCAACGATCTCGCCGGATCAACTGAACATCCTGAGCGCAGATGGCATCCTGACGCTTTCGGGTCTGGACGATCTGCTGGGCTCGATGGACACCACCGTGCTTGGTGCGGTCAACACCGGTACCATCGTTTCGGGCGTGAACAACCAAGTGGCCGGCACTGTCGCCGGCATCGTCGGCAACAGCGCGACGAACATGTTCGCTGCCGCACCGGCACCGACCGCACCGGCACCGGCACCGACCGAGTAACGCTGACCCGGCGGCACCCCCAAGGGGTGCCGCCATCCTTGCTTTTGCGAATCCGGTGCGTGCCAGCCCCTGGCAGTCCCCCCAGGACGCTTTGCGCAAGCGAAGCGGCACCGGTCGGGGGGTGGTTCTGCTCACCACCCCCCACCCCTTGCACGGCGTCGCTTTCCGGCGCATCTGCGACAACCGGACGTGCCGCCCTTGCCCTTGTTCCGCACCCTTCTTCCGCCCACCCTTGCGCTGTGCCTTGCCGCCAGCGCCGCATCGGCGCAATCCGTTCTTGAACGGGTTCTGGGACAGATCAGCACCGCAACGCAGGTTTCCGGCATCTTTGCGAATACCGCCGATAACCTCACAATCCAGACTACGCTGATCACCGAACGGTCCGAGACGACCAGCACCGAAACGCCCCTCGACGCCGCCGATCCCGGCGTGCGCGTGTTTCAGGTGTCAGGATCTGGGCCGGGCGGGTCCAGAATCTATTGGGTAACTGTCGGAGAACTGGGCAGCACGATCCCGGCAGCACGGGCCGGTTTCTATGATGATATCGTCGTGGCGGCAGATGGAACGGTCAGCATGCGCAACGCGACGGACATGGTTCCCGGCGACAGATATCAGATCCTGACCGTTACCGGCGCACTCATCGCGACGATCTCCGACACTGCGGGTGCGGCGACCACGATCTCGGGCGACGAGTTCGTTTTTTCCGATGGGACGAATGCCTATCTTGCGTCGCTACCGGTTGGCACAGGCGCGGGTTGGGACCCAGTCCTGCAGGAGCAGACAGTCACGGTCCCTGTCGCGACGGTCGTGGACCTCGCCACCACCATCGACGGATCGATCACCAACACCGCCAGCCGCATCGACACCGCCACGGCGAGTGTTGCCGACCGGGTGGCCGCCATCAGCGGCGTGACCGCCAGTTTCGGCAACATGTCAACGACCGTGCTGGGCGCCGTCAACACCGGCGAGATCGGTCTGGGCACCAACCAACTGGTCGAAGAGG
>SKKS01000028.1 GCA_007123625.1 Paracoccaceae bacterium | reverse complement strand
CTTTACTCCACGGGTGATGTGCCATTCACCATTCGCCGTGGTTTTGTGGCTGCCCCGCAGCTTGCCGAAATCACGTCTGCGCAGCAGAAGCTCGCGGCTTATTCATTGTCGAACAACGAGACACTCAAGTCCTTCCTGCGCGACAAGATCGCACGACTGGAAACCGAGCTTCTGATCCTCGGTCTGGCCGCGCGCGAGAACGGCCAGATCATTCCGATCGAGACCGAGACAGACACGGTCGTGATCGGTCCGGTCACGGCCCAGGCGGGCCGTGTGCGCGTCATTGCCGACAAATTGTCTGGCTCGGGCAACTTCGACTTGCCGCGTGATACGCGCGTCGAAATCCTGAGCAACACACATGCCCAGGTCGAAATCGGCAACATCTACATTCCGGAATTCAACGGCGGGCTGTTCTTCAACGGCACTGACGTCACCGCCCTCACATTGCGTGATGGAAACGATCTGCCGATCGCGAACCCAACCTTCGCGCAGCGCGCCGCCGCCGCGCGCGCGTGGATCGCCAAGGAGAACTCGGACAACGTCGCCTTCAACAACCGCAATATCGACAGCCGTCTGCGGAACATGGGCGTTGTGGCCGACGTGAACAACATACCCGTCGCATTCGGGTTTTCCCCCGAAACCATGGCAGCGTCAGAGGGTATGCCGCTGGTGCGGATATCGGTGACGCCCATCACAGGCTTTGTCGACGGGCAAACCGGCTTCGTTCCGCCGGCCCAGAACATTACCATTGTCGGCGACATCATCGCGCGCACCGCGCGTGTCGAGGTGTTGAACCCCTCGCCGGGCGGTTCCATCATCGTCTCGGGCGAGGTCCTGGCCGGGGAATTGCTGATGCAGTCCAATACTGCGGTGGTGATCTCCGGGGTGCAGGAGTTCCATCTGGGCGGCACGCCCGTCGGCCAACTGATTAATTCGGGGCTGGTCGGACGCGACGGCACCGGCCAGACCTCCGAGGCCGCCTGGGAGGCCGAACTGAGGCGGATCCGGGATAACCAGACCACGCCCAACATCCAGTCCAACCGCATCACCATCGATGCAGCCTTCGTGAACCTCAACGGCTGGGTGCAGGCCGGAAAGCAGCATTACGATCTCGTGCTCGGCGCAAGCGAGCGCAACCAGATCATCCGCGCACTGAACACGAACCAGAACTTCGCTGCAATCAAGCTGACGAAACCCGGATTCGTGGGCATAAACCCTAGTGAGAAGGACCTTAACCCCGATTTCGAAGGCATATTCGACCGGCGCACCGGAACGCTGCAAATACGCGAACTGCGTCCGACGGGCGGCACGATCGATATCACCGGGCGTATCGTCAATACAGGGTTCGGTCGCCTGACGGCCAATGCGGCCTTCCCTGAAATCCGCATCACGAACAACATGAACCTCGACTTCGTCAACCTTTCTGTTGCGACGCTGGATGCCAGCCGTCGCGGCGACGGGATCATCAAGCTCCAGGATACGCAGCGGGACCGGCTGACCATCTACACCAAGAAGGCCAACGGTACTGTCGATGTGGTGACAGAACGCCTGTCCACCGGGCAGATACTGGGCAACGAATCTGCGACCTCATACACCCCCGAACCAAACATGCGCTATGGCTTTGCCATCGGGCAGGAAAGCACGACGAACGAGGTCGTCCGCTTCCAGAAAAAGGGGTGGGGGATCTTCGGCGCGAACCTCATCAATCTTGGTACGAAGGATTTTCCAGTTCCGCCGAAGCGGATCGAGCTGGATGCCAAACTGGTTGCAGGATCGGACTATTTCTACCAGTCGGGCCCGAGAAAATTCTCTTTTGGTTTCGGCAGTATCACGATCCCGGCAGTCACGGCCGGCTATACCTTCGGTAGTTCGGTCAAGGAAACCGCAGACACGACCTTGTGGGAGCGCACCTATTACCGAAAGAAAACCAACTTCTGGGGCGAGTCGACTTATGAATTCGAGTTCAAGCGCGTAGTCGGCGAATTCACCACCTACACCCACACCGTCCGCGCCGATCGGCCGGTGCAGATCGACTTTCTGCACAACGCAAGCGGGCTGATCGACATCAAGGGCGGTGGCTCAAACGTGCTGATCGACGGGCAATTGATGAACCCCGATGGCACCACCCGGATCACCACGACCGGCGATATCCGCATGCGCGCTGCCACTTTTGGAGCTGCCGGTGCCGATGTCGGATCGCCGACCGCGGTTGTCGGCGGCAAGCGGATCGAGCTGACTGCCGGCCGTATCGGCAGTGAAGGTTCCGCGCTGCAAATTGACCTGACCCAAAGCAGCGATGCCAGCCTGCGTGCAATTGCGGCCCGTGGCATTCATCTGCAACAATCCTTTGGTGTGGTGCGCGTAGATCTGATTCAGACGTCGGGCAGTGCCCAGACCCGCGCCAAGGTCGAACTGACGGCGCAAAACGGAATTTATGCCGCACAGACGGGCTCGGGGTTGGTGCGTGGCGGCGAGATCGTGCTCAACGCCGGAAGCGGTGGCGTTGGCAGGGCCGAAAAGCTGTTGCTTCTGGATACCGGGGCGCGTGCCACAGACACGCTGACCCTGCGCGCCGGCGATGACGTCTATCTTCGCGAAGTGGCAAGCGGCGATCCCAACCTCAGGATCAACCTGATCGATGCACCGGGAGCACACGTTCATATTTCGGTTCCGGGCGGTGATTTGATCGACGGCAACGACAGCGCCGTGGTTGATGAACGAGCGATCGAGGAATTGCTGGGCTCGGTCTGGAGCGACATGGGCCTGACCGCAGAGACCGGCGCCAAAGCGAAGATCGAGGATGCCAAGGACGCAATTCGCGCCAACAAGACGCGTGAATACGGCACCTACTGGAGTTGGCGCCTGAGTCAGGGCGACGACCTCGAAGCGGTCTTGAACGAAACGGCTGAATTCCGTTTCGCACCCGAAGAGGAGGCCGCCCTTCTAGCGCGCTACAGCGCCGATGCCGCGGGCGCGTCTGATCCCGACGCGGCCGCCCGGGCGCTGCTGGACAACCTGCGCGAGGCGCGCGGCGATCAGTTGCGCACCCTGCACGGGCGCTATGCCGACGCTGCCTTCGCATCCATCGCAGGTATCGCCGATCCGGGCGCTGTTGTGACCGTGGTCTGGAACGGCAATACCCGCACTGCACAGGCTGACAGGTCGGGGCGCTGGTCAGTGGCATTCTCGCGCGATGAGGCCGATGGGGGCACTGCGCCTGACAGTGTAGGCGGCGCCACGACCGCTGATGCGCCGGTGATCGATGCGTTCAATCCTGACTACTCGGTTCCGCTGACCTCGCTTGAGGAAGCGCGGATCAATGCCTCGATCAAGGTGTGGACAGCTGATGAACTGATCTATGGCTACGGCACCGGGCTGCTTCAGCCGGTGACCGATACCCGCACACTGATCGAAGATCCCAATATCGTTGCGGGCAGCCTCAAGCTTGAAGTCCACGGCAGCATCGGCCGTACCGGCGGGCAGGAGTTCATCGACCTGAATGAGGAGCTCAGCCCGGAAAAGCGCATTCTGCTAGCGGCCGCAGAACGTCAGGACATCGACTTCCTGACCACCGACAGGATAGCCGCGACAGTCGATTTCGATCCCGTCGCCAACACCCTGCGCAAATCGCAATCCGGCGGTGCAGACTGGAGCACGATCTTCCGCGCGGGCGACAAGCTGCAGGTCGAAGGCGTGACCGCCAATGCCACCGAACGCCGACTCTATACAGTCGCTGCCGTCTCGGCCAACAGCATCACGGTCGAGACAGATGGCGATCACGGCATCATTGCTCTGGAATTCCGCCAGTCCGTGCATCTGTCGGGGGTGTCGCTCAACCCGCTGGGGCCCGAGGTCGACGTTCTGGTCAACGTCGATGCCAGCTCTCGCACGATCACGATCGCTCCGGGCGCGAACGGCAACGTCAACGTCAACGAAGTCTTCCGCCCCGGGGACGATCTGGTCATCAGCAATGCCAGCCCGACGACCAGTGGCTTCGACCTGACGGCGCTGCGGCCGTCGGCGAACCTCAACACCGGCGCATCGCCCTATGTCATCGAGTCGATCAGCGCCGACGGGCGCAGCCTGACGCTTCAGGGCGGGCTTTCGGTGGACGAGGCCGGCATCGCGCTCAACCTGCGTGCGCCCGAGGATATCGTTATCGTCCAGATCCGCCTGCAGGACGATTTCAACGTCGATGTGAGCGGCGCCATCGAGGCTGTCGCCGGCGGCGATATCTTCCTGGGGTCCGAGCAGGACATGAACCTGATGCTTCTCGATGCCGGTCAGGCCGCGCGGGTCAAGACCTCGGGCAGCATCATCTCGCTGCGCAACGACGCCGCCGATGCCGCCAGCCCCGGCGACGTGATCCTCGTGCGTGACGGCGCGCTCGTCCTCGAGGCCAGCGACGGCGCGATCGGGTCCAAGACCTCGCGCATCTGGTATGATCTGCGGGCCAGCGACGTGGATGTGACCGCGCGCGCCACGCTCGACATCTGGATCGGCGAGACCGTCGGCGACATGCGCGTCGCGACGATCTTCTCGCGCTCCGGCGATGCCGATCTGCGCGCCCTCGGCGGCAATCTCGTCGATGCGATCAACACCGATTTCGTCAACATCGAGGCTAATGACATCCGGCTCTTTGCGACCGGCAGCATCGGCAGCGCTGCAAATCCCTTCGACATCGAGGCCCGCGGCAACGGTTCTGCCGCCGGGCAGGGCTGGGTGACGTTGCAGGCGGGTGCCGATATCTTCGTGATCGAGGCGATCGGCGACATGACCATGCGCCATGCCGTCGCCGGTGGCGATGTCACCCTTACGGCGGCGGGGTCCATCCTCGACGCGGTTGATACCGACACCGGCAACTTCTATGACGACAGCGACGACACCGGCACGCCCACGCTGCCGCGCACCGATATCGTGGGTAACAACATCACGCTGACGGCGCGGACGGGCGCCATCGGCGAGGCCGGCAACGACCTCGACATTCGCATGTCGGCTTCCAGCCCCGGTCTGCTGCGCACCAGCAGCTTCCTCGACACCTATCTGATCGAGACCGCGGGCGACATTCGCCTCGATCAGGTCAGCGCCCGGCCACCGTTGGCGCAGGTCTCGGAAATCCAGCTTGCCGGTCTCGAGGCAGGTGAAATTCTGGCACTCACCGTCAACGGCCAGGCGCTAGAAATCAGTGTCGCCGCGGGCGAGGTCATGGCCGATCTGGCGGCGCGGCTTGCTGCGGCGATCATCGGCTCGGAAACGCTGGGCCGGCTGGTGCGGGCCGAGGCCGTGGGCTCTACCGTTCAGCTTGTCGGCCGCACGCCCGGCATCCAGTTCACGGCGGCGCTGGCGGTAAACG
>SKKS01000037.1 GCA_007123625.1 Paracoccaceae bacterium | reverse complement strand
GGGCGCTGCTGGATTTCGGCATCCGCTGCGTGATCTCGACCAGTTTCGCCGATATCTTCTACAACAACTGCTTCAAGAACGGCATCCTGCCGGTGGTGCTGCCGCAGGAGCAGGTGGACGTGCTGATGGAGGACGCCCGCAAGGGCGAGAACGCGCGAATCAGCGTGGATCTGGAGGATCAATCCGTCACCAGTGCCGACGGACAGGTGTTCCGATTCGAGGTGGACCAGTTCAAGAAGCACTGCCTGCTCAACGGACTGGACGACATCGGGCTGACGCTGGAAAAAGTATCTTCAATTGATGCATTCGAGGCACAGGCTCAGCAAATCCGTCCTTGGGTCTGACGGGCGGAAAAACACAAGATGTAGGGCGCCCCGGTTTGGGGTGCCTCTTTTTTTCCACATTATTGATGCAACTTCGCGACACTCGGACCTCCAAATTGCCCAATGTCGCCGTCATGCTTTCTTTGGGTATTGCTGGGGTGGCGGAAAGTGGGCAATTTTGTGGCAACAATAAGGCAGGCCGTTTCACGGCATTTGGTCAGGGTCCGAACCGGTCACAAGAACCGGAAAACGGCGCCCGGCAGAGGTGGCAGCAGGTTCATGACGCAGCTTTCGGGCGCGATCTTCCGGGCGTTTCTGGTCGCCGTTCTGGTGGCGCTTCCGGCGCTGATGCTGCCAGATGTTTCGGGGGACACGGCGCAGATCGTGACCTTGCTGGCGCTGGTAGCCGGTGCCGTGGTTCTGGCGGAATACACGGCAAGCTGTCCCGGACTGATCGAATTCCGCGATGCACATCCCTACAATCGGTTGCGCTACATCCTGCTGTTCTTCCTGGTGCTGATGCTGACGATCATCGCGCGTGTGGACCTGATGCCCACACGTTTCGGGGTGACACTGAATGCGTTTGCCATGACGCTGGGACAGGGACTGGATTTTGCCTATAGCCCGGTGCGGATGCTGGTGCAGTCTCTGCCACCCGGCCTTGCCGACGGGCACCTTTTGGCGGTGCGTGCGGGGGCCGCGCTGGCGCTTGTCATGGCCGCGCTCAGCATTTCGGCGTTTCTGCTGGCCATTGTCGTCGGCTATTGGCCCGGACGGCGCAATGCCTTCAATGTGTGGATCAACCTGCCCACTTTCGACCCCACGGCCGGGCAGGATGTGGTGCAGCGGCTGGAGCGTGACGCGCTGGTTAACATTGCGTTAGGGATTGTGCTGCCATTCTTGCTGCCGGTGTTCCTGCGGCTGTCGACGCTGCTGATCCAGCCGGTCACTCTGGAATCGCCGCTTGCCTTTGTCTGGGGGATTGCACTTTGGGCCTTTGTTCCGGTGAACCTGGTCATGCGGGGCATCGCGATGCAGCAGGTCGCGCGCCTGATCCGCGAGAAGCGCCGCCAGGTCGCCGAAAGCGAAGAGGCAATCCCGCGCCCGCAAAGCTCGGTCTATTCCTGAACGGACGGTTCCGGCGCGGGGCGGGCAGCGGGCTTCGGGCGTTTGCACTCGCAGTGATTGTCGCCGCCGTTCCGGTGGTGGCGCCCGCACACGCCAAGGAACCCGCAGACAGCCTGCGTGTGGCCACGTTCAACGTGAACCTGTCGCGCCGTGGTCCCGGCTTGCTGCTGCGCGACCTGCTGCGGGGCGATCCTGCTGCCGAGTCGGTGGCGCGGATCGTGGCCACGGTCGCGCCCGATGTGCTGCTGCTGACCAAGTTCGACCATGACCACGGGCTGGTGGCGCTGAACGCCTTTGCCGATCTGGTGCGCGCACAGGGCCACGACCTGCCGCATCTGTTCGCCGTGCGGCCCAACAGCGGCCGGCAGACCGGGATGGACATGATCGGCGACGGGCGGGTGAACACCCCCGACGACGCGCAGGGATATGGCGCCTTTGCTGGCGTCGCGGGCATGGCGCTGATGTCGCGCCTGCCCGTGGACCATGCAGAGGTGCGCGATTTCAGTGCCTTCCTTTGGCGCGATCTGCCCGGCGCGCGGCTGCCACAGCAGGCGGGCCAGCCCTTTCCCTCGGCGCAAGTGTTCGACGTGCAGCGCCTGTCAACCACCGCGCATTGGGAGGTGCCGCTGATCCTGCCCGATGGCGGCGTGTTGCGGGTGCTGGGGTGGTACGCCTCGCCGCCGGTGTTCGGCGGACGGGAAGGGCGCAACCGCCTGCGTAACCACGACGAAACCATGTTCTGGGTGTATTTGCTGGACGGCGTGTTGGGGATGGCGCCACCGCAGGAGCCGTTCGTGCTTATGGGTGATTCCAACCTTGACCCGTATGACGGCGACGGCATCCACGATGCAATGCGCCGCCTGCTCGCACATCCCGCAGTGCAGGACCCCGCGCCACGCAGTGCCGGGGCCCTGGCCGCACATGTCGCAGGCGATCGCCCGCGCCGCGGCGATCCGGCGTTGCACACGACCGAATGGACCCGCGAGGGCGGGCCCGGCAACCTGCGCGTGGATTATGTGTTGCCCTCGCTCGGGCTGCCGGTGCTGGATGCGGGCGTTTTCTGGCCCGAACCCGGCGATCCAGAGCACGCGATGCTGGGCGATCCCGCCGACCCACCCACGCGGCACCGCCTGGTCTGGGTCGATATCGCACTCCCCTGAGGTGGCGTGCGGGGCGGGCTGCACAACAGATTGTGGGCAATACGTCGAGGGCCACAGAATACGCCCGGGGCGCGGGGGTCTTGCCACAGGTCTTTGGTGCAAATGTCCTGATTCCAAGCGTTTTTCTGGACCCCGCGCGTTTTGCACGGTATCGTGTCCCAAACGGGGCGAAACGACCCCGGCACATGAGGCAGCCATGATCTATCCGGAGCGGTTTTCGAACCTTCCTGAATACGCATTCCCGCGCCTGCGCGCGCTACTGGACTCCCATGAACCGGGCGGCCCGGTCACGCCCATGTCCATCGGCGAGCCACGCCACCCGATGCCCGAATTCCTGGCCGAGGTGCTGGCCGCCAATCTGCACAGTTTTGCCAAGTACCCGGTGAACGAGGGCACGCCCGCGTTGCTTGGGGCCATCACGGACTGGGTGCAGCGGCGGTACGGCGTGCGCGTCGGCCCCGAACGGATCATGGCGCTCAACGGCACCCGCGAGGGGTTGTTCAACATCGCGCTGGCGCTTTGCCCCGAGGACAAGCGCGGAGCGCGCCCGGTGGTGCTGACGCCGAACCCGTTTTATCAGGTCTATGCCGTGGCCGCGCTTGCTGTGGGTGCCGAGCCGCAGTTCATTCCCGCCACCGCCGCGACGGGGCATCTGCCCGATTATGCCGCGCTGCCGCCCGCGCTGCTGGACCGGGTCGCGCTGGCCTATGTCTGTTCGCCCGCAAACCCGCAGGGCGCGGTGGCGTCGCGTGCGTACTGGGCCGAATTGCTGGCGCTGGCCGAAAAGCACGATTTCCGAATCGTCGCCGATGAATGCTATTCCGAAATCTGGCGCGATGCGCCGCCCCCCGGCCTGCTGGAGGTCGCGGTGCAAACCGGTGCCGACCCTGAGCGCGTGCTGGTGGTGCATTCGCTGTCGAAGCGGTCGAACCTGCCGGGGTTGCGGTCGGGCTTTGTTGCGGGGGGGCCGGAAAGCATCCGCCGCCTGCGCCAGCTGCGCGCCTATGCCGGGGCACCGCTTCCCGAGCCGTTGCAGGCCGTGGCAGCCGCGGTCTGGGCCGACGAGGCGCATGTGGCCGAAAACCGCGCGCTTTATCAAGAAAAGTACCGCATCGCCGACGAGGTTCTGGCCGGTGTGCCGGGCTATAGCGGGCCTGCAGCAGGGTTCTTTCTGTGGCTGCCGGTCGCGGATGGCGAAGCGGCGACCCTGAAGCTGTGGCGCGAAACCGGCGTGCGGGCGCTGCCCGGCGCCTATCTGAGCCGCGACACCGAGTACGGCAACCCCGGGCACGGGTTCATCCGCGCCGCCATGGTGGCCGGTGCGACCGAATTCCGCGACGGCCTGACCCGGCTGCGCGACTGTCTTTATGCGTGAGGCGAGGTAGAAGATGGCATCCTGGAACGCCCGGCGACGTGAACCGCTTCTGGACAATGCGCTCCACGAGGTTTTGCGACAGCGCGGCAAGGAAATGCTGGGGCTGGCGCTGATCGGTGTCGGGCTGGTTTTCGCGCTGATCCTTGGCAGCTATTCGCCTGACGATCCGGGCTGGATGGCGGCGTCGGACGCGCCGGTGTCCAATGCGCTGGGCCGGCTGGGGGCGACGGTGGCATCACCCTTGATGATCATTGCGGGGCTGGGGGCCTGGGGTCTGGCGTTGGGGTTCGCGGGCTGGGGCCTGCGCTTCGTGCTGCACCGGGGCAGCGAGATGTTCATCGGGCGCGTGATCTTTCTGCCGATTGTGGTGGCGCTGAGTTCGGTCTGGGCGGCGACACTGGTTCCGGCGGCGGGCTGGGGGCATCTGTTCGGCATGGGCGGCGTGTTCGGCGACACTATTCTGGGCGCCTTGGTGGCCGCGCTGCCGATGGCACCGGCGACGGCGGTCAACGCACTTGCGGTTATGTTGTTCCTGGGAACGATTGCTGCGTGGGGTTTCGTGCTGGGTTTCGTGCAGCGCGAGTTGCTGGCGATCGGGCGTTTTCTGCTGCTGGGGCTGGTGCTGGCCTATGCCGGGGCGGTCGAGGCACTGCGCCTGATGGCCCGGGGTGGCGCGAAGGCGGGCGCTTCGGCGGCCAGCGGATTGGCAGCACGGGCGGTGCGCAAACCAGTGGCGCCTGCGCCGTCTCCGGCGCTGTCGCGAGCAGGATACGCGAAAACGGCTCCGGTACCTGTGGGCTGGCATGTGCAGGACGCCGACGACCATGTGTTCGAGGACGAAGACCCTG
Organism: Paracoccaceae bacterium; assembly: GCA_007123625.1. Classification (GTDB taxonomy): domain Bacteria; phylum Pseudomonadota; class Alphaproteobacteria; order Rhodobacterales; family Rhodobacteraceae; genus Rhabdonatronobacter. Next base: position 521 of record SKKS01000037.1, on the reverse strand, counting down.
CGCCGCGCGGGCTGCGGGCTGATCCACGGCCGACGCCGCGCTTGCATGCCGAAGGACGCCGCCAGGCGCCGCCCATCGTGCGGGCGGGCGTTGCCGCCCCGCGCGCGCCTTCGGTCGTCCCACGGGATGGCGCACCACGCCACGCTGCGGCGCTGGCGTATGTAGACGATCCGCATGCGTATCCGGATGACGCCGATGGGTATGACGCCCACGGGTATGCGGATGACACGTCACCTTATGCGAACGCCGGGCACGGCTACGGGGATGACAGCTTGCATGCGACACCGCCAGTCGCGCGGCGCGCGGCGCCCGCTCCGGCGCCCGATGTTCATGACAACGCGGACGGGGATCGCCCGGGCCTGCTGGCGCGGCTCAAGAAGCTGAGCATGCGCCCCGAGGCCGCACCCCCGGTGCCCGCGCCCGAACTGGTCGAGCCGGTGTTGACCGCGCAGGCGCTGGCCGCAGCAGTCCCTGGCGAAGACCGCATCCGCGCCCGCATCAGCGATGCGATCCGCGCGCGG
>SKKS01000390.1 GCA_007123625.1 Paracoccaceae bacterium | reverse complement strand
GGCCTCCCCCTCATCTCAGGCGAGAAATACACCATCAGAAAACGCTTCCGGACGGGAGTCGCGTAGTGTGGAAACGCGCCCCTCGTAGCCACCAACACCATGATTTATATCGGAAATAACACGGTCACGACAGCGAAATCAGCGAGTTACTTGGGGAATGTGGGGTTCTGTAGCTTAGTTTCGTGAAAGGTCATGAACAACAAAAAACGCCAAGGCCGCTTATTTCATTGAGATTTATGGGTTTCAAGTCGTTACATGAAAGCCGGGGTTGGCTCTGCCTTTCAACTCCAATACGGCCAGACTGCACCCGCAATAATACCCCACAAATAAGATAACATTGGGTGTTACGGGATGTAACGGGAAGTGACAGATATTTTTAAAAATAAATCGTTTTCAATGAATTATATGTCCGCATGTTACGGCATTTTACCTCAGTTAGAACGCCGCTACCCGCTCCAGGTTCCCCCACCCGGTTTCCTGTGTTGCAGCCGTTGCCCGGCTGTGCGGCTGACTCGACTCCGGGCTGGGTGCAAACTAGAACATAAAGCGAACATCAATCCGTCTTGCGATGGTCCTTGCCGTCATGTCCCACCCGCATCGGCGTATCCTGTCGCTCTGGCTGCCCCGGTTCGCTTCTGACCGGGTGTTGCGGGCGGTGCCGGTGCCGGGGCCTTTTGCCGTCAGCGCCATGCAGGCCGGGGCCGAGCGCCTGGTCTGTGCCAATGCGGTCGCCACGCAGGCGGGGTTGCGCCCGGGCATGGCGCTGGCCAAGGCGCGCGCGCTGTGCCCCGCGCTGCTGACCCGCCCCCATGACCCGGCGGCCTGCGCGCGGGTGCTTGCGGCTTTGCGCCGCTGGGCGCTGGGCTATTGCCCCTGGGTGGGCCTTGAAGGGGCGGACGGGCTGGTGCTGGACATCACCGGCGCGGCGCATCTGATGGGGGGTGAGGGGGCGCTGCTGGAGGATCTGCTGGCGCGGGTGGGGGGCATGGGCTTTGCCGTGCAGGGCGCCATTGCCGACACGCGCGGCGCGGCCTGGGCGCTGGCGCGGTACGCGCCGCAGACCTCGGCCATCGCGCCACCGGGGCAGGGGGAAGCGGCCATCGGGCGGCTGCCGCTTGCAGCGTTGCGGCTGGAGCCCGAGGCGCTGGCGGCGCTGACGCGGCTGGGCTTGCGGCAGGTGCGCGATCTGGCAGCGCTGCCGCGCGCATCGCTGGCGCGGCGCTTCGGCCAGGGGGTGATCCTGCGGCTGGATCAGGCGCTGGGCGCGGTGCCTGAACCCGTGACCCCCGCCACCGAGCAGCCCCCGCTGGCGGTGCGGCTGAGCTTCCCCGACCCCATCGGGCTGCGCGATGACATCGCGGCGGGGCTGATGCGGTTGCTGGAGCGGCTTTGCACCCATCTGGAGGCGGCGCAACTGGGCGCGCGGCGGCTGCGGCTGGAGCTTTTGCGCGCCGACGGCACCCGCGCCGAGGCGCAGATTGGCCTGGCCCGCCCCATGCGCAGCGCCCCGGACATGGCGCGGCTGTTCGACCGCGCGCTGGACGAGATCGACGCAGGTTTTGGTATCGACGTGCTGCGCCTGACCGTGCCGGTGTCCGAACCGATGGCGGCGGCACAGATCACCACCGACGGACAGGCGCAGGCCGATGCGCTGGGCGATCTGCTGACGCGGCTGGGCAACCGGGTGGGGTTTGACCGGCTGATCCGGTTCCTGCCCGCCGACAGCCACATCCCCGAGCGCAGCTTTGTCTCCGCGGCCGCGGCCTATGCCGATCCGGCGCCGCACTGGCCCGCGCCGCCGCCCCGCCCGCTGATCCTGTTCGCCCCCGAGCCGCTGGTCGCGCCCGCCAGCGCCCGGCCTCCGCGACGGTTTGTCTGGCGCCGCCGGACGTTCCATCTGCTGCAGGCCCGTGGCCCCGAACGGATCACTCCCGAATGGTGGCTGGACGATCCCGCTTGGCGGACGGGCTTGCGCGATTACTGGCAGGTGGACACACGCGAAGGGTCGCGCCTGTGGCTGTTTCGTACCCCGCAGGTCGGCGGCGGTTGGTGCGTGCAGGGGGAATTCGCCTGAGCTGTGCAGGAATGTCGCGCAGAGACATGGCATCTGGTATGCCATGCTGCAGATGCAAAGCGGCCATGCCGCATCAGCAATGGAAATGTCAGCATTCATGTCCTAAGTTCACGGACAGGGAGGGGAACGACACACACGAAAGGCGTTCCTGATGGCTTATATTTCGACCAACAACCACGGCGCAGTAACCGGTACGGCCCTGCGCGACTTCTTCTTCGGGCTGGCAAACGGCTTCAATGCCTATCTGGAGCGGCGCGCGCGCACCGACGAGATGCGCAACCTGAACCAGCTGAGCGATGCGGAGCTTGCCCGTATGGGGCTGACCCGCGACCAGATTCCGTTTCATGTCTTTCGCGACCGTTTCTCGTACTGACCGCCCGAAAGCGGATCAACCGAAAGCGAACCACCCGCGATACCCCGGACCCGGCGTCGACAGACAGCCCGGCCCGGGGCTTTCCGCGTCATGCGCCGGACAGGCTGCACGCCAGACACAGCGTTCGACAGTGCTGCCGCTGCCCATGAATGACACACGCCTGAAATCCGCGTGATCCATCCGGAAACTGATCGATTCTTCTTGCGGGATGGGCGGAAAACCGCCATCGCACCGTCGCTCAATTTCCTTCAATGGACGAGGATCGCGCATGACCACCGAAGCCGAAATCGCCGCTCTGTTCGACCGCTGGAACGCGGCGCTGCAGACACTGGACCCCAAGGCCGTTGCCGCGCTTTATGCCCCCGACGCGGTTTTGTTGCCCACGGTATCGAACCAGGTGCGCACCGCACCGGCCGAGATCGAGGACTACTTCGTGCAGTTCCTGCGCAAGCGCCCGCGCGGGACCATCATGCAGTCCAACATCCGCATCTTTGGCGATCTGGCGATTGATTCAGGCGTCTATTCCTTCGCGCTGACCACCGAAGAGGGCGAGATCGACATGCTGTGTCGCTACACTTTCGTCTATCGGCGCGACGCGGATGACTGGCGCATCATCGAGCATCATTCCTCGTTCATGCCTGAATACACGCCGCGCCCCGGCCCGCCCTCGGAAAGCGCCTGAGCCGTCGCGCTTTCTGGCCCGCAGCCCCCCTGGACCCTCGCATCGCACCGTCCTGATTGCCGCCAGGTTGCCGCGCGTGGGGGCCGTTAACCAACTGGCACGATACGCTGTCTCACAAGGGTCGACGGAAAGATTTCATTAGCGCCCGCGGACCATACTGGCCCGCGGGTGAACTGATGTAACGATCCGGGGTGGTGCGGTGTCTTTGGTGGTTCAATTTGTGCCGGTAGAGCCGATCATCATGGATCGCCGTCGGCTTCTGAGTTTGTGTCACGATGTGGGGCTGCGCAGCGCCGAGGCCCATCTGTTTGCCTGCGCCAATGAACTGGGCGATGCGATAATGCGCATCCGCGGCGTTCACTGTAACGGTGGCGTGACCGAGATGATCGCTGTTGCGCAAGAGCTGTCCGAAGGGGCCGGACAGATCGGGTTGACGACCCTTGCACGGGTTGCCCGCGATGTCGCGGTATGTGCGCGCAGCGGCGACGGGGTGGCGTTCGCTGCGGTCTGGGCGCGGTTCGAGCGGATCGGTGACCGCTCGCTCCGCCATCTCTGGAGAGCTTCGGACATCCGCCTGTGATTCGGCTTTGATGCGCCTTTGGTGCGTCCGGTCGCGGTGTTGCATGCTGACGCACTGCCAGTGCGGCGCGCGTGGGCGGGGACCGCGCAGTCGGGGCGCTCTCCGGAAGCCTTCGATACCTTGTCGCATCATGCCAGGGGCTGCTGCGCAGGGCGTCCGGGCGTGTTGGCGATTGCCTTTCGCGCCCGTGCTGCTTACCTTCCCTTGCGGTGCGTCAGCACAGGCGGATGTTTCCTGACCCCCCTTCCGTGACGCCAATCGCGGCCTTTGACTGGCGCGATAGCTGCCGTTTCAGCACCGCTGGAACGAACCGGGAAATCCGATTCCCACGCCCTGCGGTTTGTTCTAGGTTGCGGCATGGACCGGCCCGCGCTGCGGGTGCAGGGCACTTCGTTGCAGGGTTCACAGCAGGGTCAGAGCGCACACCGTTGCGCGCGCGGCCCTTTGAATCCGCGTTTCGCGTGCCGCCAACAAGGGGAACAGAATGCCAGCCGCAGATCAGGACGTCGACAAGAACACCGCCGCTGCACAGGCCAACGACACGGCCGCAACCCGCGCCGCCATACCGCCTGCGGCGACGCTGTCACGGATGGTTTTCGCCCCCGAGGGCGCGCGTGCAACCGCGCTGCATCTTGTCGATGCGGATGCACTGGACGACTGGCGCGACAACCAGCCGGAACGGGTGCGGCTTTGGCTGGAGGCGACCGAGTTTGCGGCACGGGCAGGCCAGGTGGCGCTGATCCCCGACACATCGGGCACGCTGTCGATGGTCGCGGTCGGCCACGGACGGGCGCGGGACCGCACGCGCGAACGTTTCATCCTGGGTGGGGCGGCTGCGCGACTGCCGAATGGCACCTACGCGCTGCATCATGCTCTCGCGCCCGATGACCTTGAACACGAGGCGCTCGGCTGGCTTCTGGCGGGCTACCGCTATCGCCGGTTTCGCGCCGGGTCCGACACCGGCGATTCGGGCGCAGCGATGCTGGCGGCGCCCGACGGCATAGACCGCGTGCGGCTGCAAGCCATCGCGGCATCCGAGGCGCTGACCCGCGATCTGATCAACACGCCCGCATCGCACATGGGCCCCGAGGAGCTGGAAGCGGTGTTTCTGGACCTGGCCGAACAGTTCGGGGCAACACCCTCGGTCACCTATGGCGAGGACCTGCTTTATGCCAACCTGCCGCTGATCCATGCGGTGGGGCGGGCATCGGCCCGGGTGCCGCGCCTGCTGGACATGCGCTGGGGCGATGCCGGCCCGCGGCTGACGCTTGTGGGCAAAGGGGTGTGCTTCGACACCGGGGGGCTGAACCTCAAACCCGGCGGGTCGATGGGCTTGATGAAAAAGGACATGGGCGGCGCGGCCGCGGTGCTGGGGCTGGCGCGCATGATCATGGCGCAGGGCTGGCCGGTGCGGCTTCGGGTGCTGATCCCGGCGGTCGAGAACGCGGTCGACGGCACCGCCATGCGCCCCGGCGATATCCTGACCAGCCGCAAGGGGCTGACGGTCGAGGTCAATAACACCGACGCCGAGGGGCGGCTGGTGCTGGCGGATGCGCTGGCCCTGGCCGACGAGGAGGCGCCCGACGCCGTTGTCTGCATGGCGACCCTGACCGGGGCCGCGCGCGTCGCGTTGGGCCCCGATGTGCCGCCGTTCTATACCGGCG
>SKKS01000213.1 GCA_007123625.1 Paracoccaceae bacterium | reverse complement strand
TTGAAGCTTTTGTCGAACTTGCCGCCCAGGTCATAGACCAGCGCCGGTTCGGCGGTGGCGATGCCTGCACCCAGCGCCGTGACGGCGGCTGCACCCAAAAGCCGTGCATGAAGTGTCATCGCAATCTCCCTTGTCGTTCCCCGGTCTTTTTCGTTTGCCGCCGGGAAGTTTGGCCATGCCCGGACAACCCGGTACTGCCCGATTTAGGACCCAGCGCATGGGCTTGGTCAACAGGAATCTGGTGGTGCGCCTGCTCGGGTGTGTGTCAGTCCGCACTGCGGCGCAGGATCAAGGCGTCATGGCCCGGCCCATAGTACCCGGGGCGGCGCCCGGCGATGTGAAAGCCGACGCTTTCATACATCCGTAGCGCGGGCACATTATCGGCAGCGACTTCAAGGAACACCTCGGTCGCGCCTGCGTCGGCGGCGGCAGCCAGCGCCTGGCGCAACAGCGCGCGGCCAAGGCCCTGCATGCGTCTGTCGGGCGCGACTGCGATGGTCAGAAGCTCGGCTTCACCCGCAACGGTGCGCAGGACTGCAAGGCCAGCGGGCGTTGCGGCGGATGGCGCTGTGATCACCACCACCTGCGGGTCGGCCAGCAAGGCTGCGAATTCCGCCGCGCTCCAGGGACGGGGCCGGGTGAAGGCTGCGGCGTGAAGGAGCGCCAGCGCCAGCGGATCGGGCGCAGTCACGGCAGGAGCTGTCACGGCAGGATCGGCACCGGCGCTTCGCGCGGGGGTGCGGCGTCGGCGGGGCGGACATACAGCGGCGCGGGCCGTTCGCGTACCCGGTCCCCGGTGCGCAGGCGATTTTCAGCGATCAGCGCCACGCGCGCGGCCACGTCCCGGGGCGCAGTCTCGATCCACCCGGCGCCGAACGATCGGGCGATTTCTGCGGCGCGGTGGCCGATCACCTGCATGTCCACGGGCAATGCCAGATCATGTGGCGGGTCCGCCGGGTCGATCAGGCGCGGCGCCGATTGCGGCACGCCATCGCGCAGGTGCTGGACATATGCCAGCCCGCGCGGGGCTTCGATGCTGCACATGCCGACGGGCCCGAAGGCCGGGGCATCGGGTCCGGCCTCGGACTGTCCGAGGGTTTCAAAAAGTGACACCCCGATGGCCGGAATTCCCAGACCCAGCGCAAGCCCCCGCGCCGCCGAGACACTGATCCGGATGCCGGTGAAGTTGCCAGGCCCCACACCAACCGCAATGGCCGCGAGGTCCTGCCATTTCGCGCCGTCGGCAGCCACAAGTGCCTCCAACATGGGCATGAGTGCTTCGGCCTGCCCGCGCGTCATAGCAGTGTCGTGCTTCGCCAGCACCGTTCCGTCCAGCGCCAGCGCGGCGCTGCAATAAGGCCCCGACGTGTCGAAGGCGAGGATGCGTTGTCCCTGCAGGCGGCGTGGCTCAGCCAACCGCAACGGGGCGCACCTCGGTCACTTCGGGGATGTAGTGCCGCAACAGATTCTCGATCCCCATCTTCAGCGTCAGCGTGGACGAGGGGCACCCCGCACAGGCACCCTGCATATGCAGATAGACCACGCCCCGATCGAAGCCGTGGAACGTGATGTCGCCGCCGTCCTGAGCCACGGCGGGGCGCACGCGCGTGTCCAGCAATTGCTTGATCTGGTCCACGATCTCGCCGTCCGGCCCGTCATGGGTGGCATGCCCGTCCCCAGCGGCGGCATCACCCTCGATAACCGGGGCGCCGGACTGGAAATGCTCCATGATCGCGCCCAGGATCGCGGGCTTTATATGTGCCCAGTCGGCAACATCGGTCTTGGTTACGGTGATGAAGTCGGCGCCCAGGAAGACGCCTGCGACCCCCTCGGCAGCAAAGACGCGGCGCGCCAGCGGCGAGGCTTGCGCGGCATCCCCGGTCGGGAAATCGGCAGTGCCCGCAGACATGACCTGCTGGCCGGGCAGGAACTTCAGTGTCGCGGGGTTCGGGGTGGATTCCGTCTGGATGAACATGGCAACCTCCGTTTCATGGGATATGCGCCCCGCCCCGAAAGCTGTCAAGGCCACGCGCCGGACAAGGCCCCGCGCGCGCCCGGCTGGCCGCCCTCGGTCAACGACCAACTGGCCGCGATGAACCCGGCAAGACCGCCGCAGGCAACAAGCGTCGGCATGGGAGGCGGCAGCCCCGATCCTGCGATCTGTCGACCGCGCCCGCGCAAGGCGCGCAACCTCACTTCGCCGCCGGACCTTTGCGGACATGCACTGTGGCGATCGGACGCCCATACATCGGGCGCCCATGCATTGGCGGCCGTGGCGAAGCTGCTGACGACATAATCGCGCACGCAGGCTGCCCCACCCCTGCACGGCGCGCGCTGAAACGCAGCCATCCGAAGCAGGCAGGTCCCGATGTCGTGCCCCCCGAAGGGCCCGCCGACAGCTTGTGCATCGGCAAGGCGGCACGAACGACTCGCATCAAGCGCTTGTCTCCCCATCCGGAACCCGCCGCGCGCGCTTGACGTCGAATGTGGCTCTCATCGCCGCGTGGGCATGGATTGCAGCAGCGTCAACGCTGTCGACGCCGCAGAGGTGTCGGCGGCAAAGGCGCTGATCTGATCCATCAGAAGGAACCGCTGCGTCAGCGCTTTGCGGCTCTCGGGATCGGTGAATTGCGCCAGCTCCGCGCTGCCGAATACGCTCTGCGCCCTTCGACGCACCTGCGAAAGTTGCTGGTCGATGTCCAGTGCGCCGAATCCGGACCCGAAGCCGAAGGCGGTTTCGAATACCTTGCGCAGCGGCGGATTTCCAAGCACGCGGAACCAGGCCGACGCATCACTGCCCGCTGCGGCGATGATTTCGGGCAGTTCCCTAGCCAGTGTCATCGCCAGCCGCATGCTTTGGTCCTGATCTCCGACGGCGACCTCGAAACTGCGGGTCTGGAACGCCTGCACAATCCGGTCGGCAAACGCCGGATCGGCAAAGGGGCGCGGCGTGTCAGGCGGTAACCGGAAGCTTTCGGCCATTGCCAAGTAGCGCGAATCGCTCAGCCGCCGGGCCAGCCCGTCCGGCCGCTCCGGACCGTCCTCGAGTATGCGACGAATGAAGGCAACGTTGTCGATATCGTCCTGCAGGCCGAAGGCGCCCAGCATCACCTGTCGCAGGCGGCGGTCCGCGACCAGGTCCTCTGCCGTTCCGATATCAGCGATCCGGGCGCGAAAATGGTCGATGTCACGCACCCGCTCCGGGACGCGGGCGTGGGTTTCCATCTGCGCGGCCTGGGTGCGCTGCAGGAACGCCCAGCCGGCCAGCCCGCTCATGGGAATGACTGGCTGGAAGCTCATGACAGCCGCACCGCCATCAGCCGGGCCTCGCGCGGCAACAGGGCCCGCAGGGACCGCAACGTCACATACGGCTCGCCACTGACGACACCTTCGGTCGCGGCATGGAGCAGCGCGCGGCTGTCGGGATCGGTGAACACCTGGCTCAGTTGTTCGATCCCGCGCAGCAGATGGCGCTGGATATCCTCGGCCTCGGCATCGCCCGAAAGCACCAGCTGCGCCAGATAACAGACCCGGCGCACGGGGGTGCCTGCCTCGTCGGGGCGGATCGCATCGCGCAGCCGCAAAACCCGGGTATTGGGCGTCAGGATCGACAAGCGTGAACGACGTTCCCCGTTTTCGATTACTGCGCCATTGATCAGCAGCCGTTCCTGCGGGGAAAGCTTGATGACAAGCCCGCTCATGGCGCGCCATCCTGCCCGCGCAGCCCGCGCATGATCGCCGTGTTTACATCGATCAGGGGGTTGGCGTCGGCGGTGCCGTTCAGGACCGCTTCGGTGTGATTCATCACGAACTGCGCAAGGCCCAGAAGGCTGCCCCTCAACTGGTCCGGCAACTGGTTTCCCGCTGATGTCAGGTCTTCGGCCAGCAACGACCAGAGCCTGCGGTTCAGGGTCAGGGCCTGGGCCACGCGGGCGAAGTCGGTGTCGCGGGTTGCGACGGCATCGGTCATGGCGCGGGTCGCGCGGGCGAAGGCCAGGTATTCGGTGTCGCGCGGGGTGCGTACCGTATCGTTCAGGTCGGCATAGGCGACCCAGGACTGAAGGAGGGCGTTCATGTGGGCACTCGTGGCGCTGGAGCAGAGGGGGAAAGGCGGGACCGGTCCGGCCCCGCCCACTCAGATCAACGGAACAGCGCGAGGATGTTCTGCGGCGCCTGGTTGGCGATCGACAGCGACTGGATGGCCAGCTGCTGCTGGACCTGCAGCGCCTGCAGACGCGCCGAAGCTGCCTCCATGTCGGCATCAACCAGACTGCCAATGCCGGTCTTCATGGCATCGGTGAGGTTCTTGACGAACTCGGCCTGCGTATCCAGCCGCCCCTCCACCGAACCGAAGGCCGATGCTGCGTCGATCGCGGTCTGAATCAGCCCCTCGATCTCGGCCAGAGCATCGGTGGCGCCCAGCGCGGTCGTGACATCGATCCCCGCCATACCGCTCAGACCGCCGGTGCCGGCCCCTTCGGTACGCATGGAGAAGGCAAGATCCTGCCCTGTTCCATTTTCGATCTCGATGGTTTCTGCATCCAGGTTGATTGTCACATCCTCGATGCCAAGGCTCAGGATCGCCTCGCGCACCCCGGCGGCGATCACCGCATTGGGATCATTTGCATCGTCCAGCGCAGCCTGTGTTACCGTGAAGCCGACCTGCTGCCCCGAGATGTTGATGATGAAACGGTCACCCGCTGCCATGTTGCCATCGGCATCGATCTCGATCTCGATCGAAGCGCCATCATCAATGAAGATCGAGATCACGCTTCCATCGGCCGACACACCATCGCCTGCCAGACCGGCAACCACTGCACCGGCTTCGGACGACAGGTTCTGGCCATCAACCTCGATCGTACGCGCCGTGACATTGCCCCCAATGTCACGGTCAAGCGACGACAGCACATTGGCCGTGGCTGTCGCTCCATCGACCAGGTTGAGCCCGTTGAACTGCGCGGCGTTGACGACCGAGCGGATCTGTTCGCGCAGCGCATCGACATCGTTCTGGATCTTGGTGCGGTCGACATTGTCTTCCTGTGCCGCGACGATATGGCCCTTCATCTGGGTAAGCAGGTCGGTCACCGTTTCGGCGGCCTGTCGCCCCACCGCCACAGTAGAACGCCCAAGCGCCAGGCTGTCGGCGATGCCGGAAAAGCCCTTGACATCCGATTCCATGGTCTTGGAGATTGCCCATACTGCCGCGTTGTCGCGTGCGTTGGCGATCGACTTGCCGGTCGAGATTTCCGCCTGGGTCTGCGCGAGATTGCTGTTGATCCCGCGCATGGTCTGCAGCGCCACCATGGCGCCGGTGTTGGTCAGAATGCTGGACATGTCTTGTTCCTGTGATCTCGGTGCGCTTCGGCACCCTTCAACCT
>SKKS01000379.1 GCA_007123625.1 Paracoccaceae bacterium | reverse complement strand
CGGGCCCAATCCCTGACCTGTCGCAGGGAACCTGCGGCGGGGCCAAGGGGGCGGGAGAACCGGTCAGACCTGTGGCACGCCGGTGGGGGCGCCTTGCGGGGCTCTGGTGCGGGGAAGCCAGGGCGATGCCTTCAATGTAAAAAAACCGGGCCGCGCAGTGCAGACCGCACCCGCCCCGGCTCCCTGGTCTCAGTCGGCACGATCTTGCGGCGGGGCGGTCTTCGGGGCTTCTACCGGCTTCGGGGCGTCGTCGAACTCCGCGTTCAGGATGCGGCGACTGTCGCCCTCGGGGTCGTCATACATGCCGCGCTTCAGTGTCCAGTAGAATGCCCCCAGCCCCAGAAGGCCCAACGCAAGCGATGCGGGGATCAGGATCACCAGGACGTCCATCGCACTCCTTCCGGCGCCGCGCGCCCTTGCGGGTCGCGAAAACGCGCCTTGTTCATTTCAGCCGCAGGGCATTCAGCGACACGGTGATCGACGACAGCGACATCACGGCCGCCGCCCACAGCGGCGTGCACAACCCCAGAAGCGCCACAGGCACAAACACCGCGTTATAGATACCTGACTGCCAGAAATTCTCGCGGATCCGGCGGGTGGATACCTTTGCCATGCGCACCGCGTCGGCAATGGGCGCGATATCGCGCCCCAGCAGCACCATGTCCGAGGCCGCGCGCGCCGCATCCAGCGCCGTCGCGGGCGAGATCGACACATGCGCCGCCGACAGCGCCACCGTGTCGTTGAGCCCGTCGCCGACCATCAGTACCTTGTGCCCGGCATCGTGCAGCGCGGTGATCCTGGCGGCCTTGTCCTGCGGCAGCGCGCCTGCCTGCCACTGCGTGATGCCCAACCGCCGGGCCATGCCCTCGACCGCGGGGGCGACATCGCCCGAGATCAGCCAGACATCCTTGCCCTGCGCCTTCAGCGCCTGCACCACCGTTTCGGCACCGGGGCGCAGCGCGTCGGTGAAGGTGAAGCTGTGCTTCACCTCGCCGATGCACAGATAGGCGCCGGTGGTGGCGGCGTGGGTCGCGCCCACCCAGCCCGCACGGCCCAGCTTCACGGGCGCGCCTTGCCAGACGCCCTGCACCCCGTAGCCCGGCGCCTCGCGCAGGTCCGCCACCTCGGCGGGGCGTACACCCCGGTCATGGAGCGCTTTCGCCAGCGCGCGTGCCAGCGGGTGACTGGACCCATCGGCCAGCGCCAGCGCCACGCGCAACGCGGCCTCGGGGTGGTCGTCCAGATTGTCCGCGACCGGCGTGCCCATGGTCAGCGTGCCGGTCTTGTCGAACACCACCGTATCGACTTCGGCCAGCCGTTCCAGCGCGGTGCCGTCCTTGATCAGCAACCCCTTGCGAAACAGCTTGCCGCTGGCCGCGGTCACCACCGCAGGCACAGCAAGGCCCAACGCGCATGGGCAGGTGATGATCAGCGTGGCGATGGCGATGTTGACCGAAAGCCGCAGATCGCCGCCCGAGATCCACATCCACGCCACGAACGCCCCCAGCGACAGCAGCGGGATTGTCGGCGCGTAGGCGCGCGCGGCGCGGTCGGCCAGCGTGGTGTAGCGGGTGCGCGCCGATTCGGCAGCAGCCACCAGATCGGCCATGCGGTGCAGCGAGCTGTCACGCCCGGCGGCGGTCACGCGCACGGTCAGCGGCCCGGTCAGGTTGACCTCGCCCGCGCTGACCTGCGCGCCTTCGGCGGTGACCACCGGCAGGGTTTCTCCGGTCAGCAACGCGCGGTCGACCTCGGACCGGCCCGCGACCACCGCGCCATCGACCGGCACGCGCCCACCCGGGCGCACAAGCACCATATCGCCGGGGCGCAGATCGGCCACCGACACGGTAACCTCGGCGCCGTTCTCCAACCGTGTCGCGCGCGGCACCTCAAGCGCGGCCAGTTGCTGCGCTGCCGACCGCGCAATGGCACGGGCGCGGAAATCCAGATACCGCCCCGCCAGCAGGAAGAAGGTCAGCATCACCGCAGCTTCGAAATACGCATGCGCACCCGACTGGAAGGTTTCATAAAGCGAGATCAGGAGCGTCAGTATCAGCGCCAACGAGATCGGCACATCCATCCCCATCCGCCCGGCCCTGAGCGACCGGATCGCCGAGCGAAAGAAGGGCTGGCCCGAAAATGCCACCGTGGGAATGGCGATCAGCGCCGAAATCAGATGGAACATGTCACGCGTCACGCCTTCGGCCCCGGCCCAGACCGATACCGACAACAGCATGACATTCATCATGGCGAAACCCGCCACGCCCAGGCGCATCAGCAACTCGCGCCCCTGGCGGTCGGTTTCGGTCATGGACAGGGTGCCCGGGTCCAGCTCGTGCGCCTCGTAGCCCAGCCGGTCCAGCCGCTCGATCACCGCCGCCGCCGACACGCCCGCGCCCGCGTCCACGCTCAGCCGCTTCAGCGTCAGGTTCAGCCGCGCCGAGCGCACCCCCTCCATGCGTTCGACATCGCGCTCGATCGTCGAAATGCACCCCGCGCAATGCACGCCGGGCACCGAGACCAGCAGCCGCGCATCCGCAGCGGACGCGCGCGCTGCCAGTTCCGCGGCGGACGGCGCCACGGAACAGGCGGGACAGGCCGCAATCGCCGACTGGATGCGTGCGTTCACCGATGCCCCCTCAGCCGGTCACACGCAGGATCACACGTTGGCGGAACTCGGTCCCGTCGGGCGCATGCGCCACCAGCCGGATGTTCCAGTTGCCGGGGCGTATGTCCACCGGCGCGGTGAAGCTGCCGCGGTAATAGCTGAAGTCCGGCACGAAATCGTCCTGCACATGGGTCGCGCGACCGACGACGGCCTGAATCGCGGCCACCTCGACCGGATCGCCCGCCGCATCGGTAAAGGCGATGGTCAGCAACCCGTCCTCGACCCTTGCGCGCACGTCCCAGCCCAGCGCCAGTTGCGCGGCCAGTTCCTCGTTGAAGTTCTGGCTGGCCACAAAGGAATTCTGCACCTCAAGCCCCGGAAAGGTCTGTACCGCGCGCACGGCCAGGGTCAGGTTGGCCGTCAGGATGATCGCGAACGCACCCACCGCGATCAGCAGCACCTTGCGCCCCGTCAGCGGCTTGCCCCGTTTTTCGATGCGCCCGGTCATTGGTTTCTCCCGTTGAAGATGGTGTCGGAATAGATACGCTGGCTTTCGCCGTCGATCGAGGCCCAGAGTCGCACCGGCGTCTGGTGCCCCTGCGCGGCGGTGCTGTCCGGTGCGCCGGTCAGATACACCCGCTGCGTCAGCTGCTCGTCCGGAGCGACCGTGACCGACAGCCCCGGCTGCCCTTCGAGCGACAGGCTCAGCCCCGCCGGGCCGGTATGCGACAGGGTGAAGGCGCGCGCCTCGCCGTGCATGTTGCGCAGACGGACCTCATAGGCGTTGCGCACCGCGCCGTCTGACAGCACCACATGGGTCGGATTGCGCACCGGCGACACGCTCATGTCGATGTCCGTGCGCAGGAACAGCGCCACGATCAGGGCAATGCCGATCCCTGCCCACAGCACAGTATACAGGATGGTGCGCGGGCGGAAAACGTGGCTCCAGACCGATTTCGGCGGCTTGCCCTCGCGCTCGCTCAACTCGTCCGACAGTGCAAGATACCCGATCAGCCCGCGCGGCTTGCCCACCCGGTCCATGATCTCGTCGCAGGCATCGATGCACAGCCCGCAGGTGATGCAGGCCATCTGCTGCCCGTCCCGGATGTCGATTCCCATGGGACAGACGTTGACACAGGCCATGCAATCGATGCAATCGCCATGCGCCGGGTCGGCCTGCCCCTTCTTCAGCTTGCCGCGCGGCTCACCGCGCCAGTCGCGGTAAGCGATGGTAATGGTTTCCTCATCCATCATCGCCGCCTGGATGCGCGGCCACGGGCAGGCATAGATGCAGACCTGCTCGCGGAAGAAGCCACCGAACAGGAATGTAGTCATGGTCAGGATCAGGATGGTTATATAAGCGACCGGATGCGCCTGCCCGGTGACCAGATCCACCGCCAGTGTGGGCGCATCGGCGAAGTAGAATACCCAGGCGCCACCCGTGGCCATGCCGATCAGGAACCATGTGCTCCATTTCAGCCCGTACTTGCGGATTTTCTCGCCGTTCCAGGGCTGGCGATGCAGGCGCAGACGCGCATTTCGGTCGCCCTCGATCCAACGTTCGACCAGGATGAACAGGTCAGTCCACACCGTCTGCGGACAGGCATAACCGCACCAGACCCTCCCCAGCGCCGAGGTGAACAGGAACAACCCGATCCCCGCCATGATCAGCAGACCGGCCACGAAATAGAATTCATGCGGCCAGATCTCGACCATGAAGAAAAAGAAGCGCCGGTTGCCCAGATCCAGCAGCACCGCTTGGTCGGGCATGTTCGGGCCCCTGTCCCAGCGGATCCACGGAATCAGGTAGTAGATACCCAGCATGACCGCCAGCAGCCACCATTTCATGGTGCGGAACGCGCCCTTGACGCGCCGGGGGAAGATCGGCTCGCGGGCGGCATAAAGCGGTTGTTGGGTGTCTTCGGAACTCACGGCTGCGCACTCCGGGGGTTTGCATTGCGATGGTCAGAGGGGTCCCACGACAGGATGCCCGCAACATTGATCTGAGTCAAAAAATGGACATCGGCAATGCATGTTTCCCTGTGACCGAAGCGCGCAGGCCCCTGCGCATTGACGTCAGAAAACACCGGTTCCCCTCAACGCGCGAACAGGAAGAGGAACCGGTGCCGCCCCAGTGCCGGGTTTCGACGTCGAGGCATGGCGCCACCCTGCTCCGGCGCGCCAGGCAGCGCCTTGACCTGCATCAATGTCCCCGAAGCAATCGACACCATGCGCCGGGGCGTGCGACACGGCCCGGCGCCGCACCCGGCCCGGAAACTTCAGTCCGCCAGCGCGCGCGTCAGGTCCGAATGCGCCTCGGCCAGCGCCTCGATCACGGTGAAATGGTTCTGATCGGCATCGATCCGTACCCGAACCCGTCCGTCGAACCCGTCCCACATCAGCGCCATCAGCCGGGACTGGCGGATGAACTCGGGCCGCTCCGCCCCGCCCACCCAAAGCACCAGCTCCGGGCGACCAAAGGGTTCGGCCAGCGCAGGGCTTTCGGCGCGGGCCTCGGCCAGATCCAGCGCCAGAGTGGCGTTCATCGTCGTGTTCAGCAGCGGGCGCAGGTCGTGCACCCCGCTGATCGACACCACCTGCTCCAGCCGGTCGCGCAGGGGTCCCGGCAACGGACTGTCGGCACACAGCATCCGCGTCACCAGATGCCCGCCCGCCGAATGCCCCGCCAACCGCAGCGGCCCCGCCACCCGCGCCGCCGCCGCTGCGATCGCCGCGCCGGTCGCGGCTGTCATCCGCGCGATCCGCGCCCCGG
>SKKS01000442.1 GCA_007123625.1 Paracoccaceae bacterium | reverse complement strand
CCGAGAAGGTCCATGCAGTCAACCGCCGCGCGCTTGAAGCGGTCGAAGCCTGCGCCGCGGCAGGGGTCAAGCTGGGTCTTGGCTGCGACCTGCACGGCGATGTCTTCCTGCAGAAACAGACACATGAACTCATGCTGCGCGCGCAGGTTCAGGCGCCGATTGACGTGCTGCGCTCGGCAACCTCCGTCAACGCCGAGATCGTGCAGATGCAAGGCAGGCTTGGACAGATCGCACCGGGCGCGCTGGCCGACATGATCTTGGTCGATGGCGATCCTACCAAGGACATCTCGGTTTTCGCTGAGCCGTTGCGTAATGTGGGATACGTAATCAAGGACGGCATCACGGTACGCGACCGAAGCATGCGCTGAACCAAAAATCAGTGTGCATAAGCTTCTCGATTTAACCTGAGATGTACCCTCCGGCCTGAAAGAAGTACCAGCGCTCTTCGGGTGTGAACATGCTATAAATATCACCGAAGGCTTTGAACAGCTTGGTGAAGCTGAGTGCACCTGCGCAGGGCCGCGGGTCACTGATTTCGATTTTGTCAGTCGCCATCATCTTGACGACGTCCAACGTCGGCGATTAGTTCCTGCATACTGGTCTGAAGGCCCTTGCCGAGCGCATGAGGGTGGCGCTCGAAGATGGCGGATGGCAGCGAGTTCAGTAACGCAGGATGGCCGCCATCGCGATCCCTTCCGGCAAACGATCTTGTGCAACCATCCTGACCACACCTGCCTTGCCCAAGACCATCTGCGCGGCCTTGTTGAGCAGATCGAGCGCGCCTGTATTGGCTGCATCCGCGACCAGCACGGCTGCGGTTTCTGGATCGAACGTTCCCATAAGAACGGCGTCCTGCGCCAAGAAAAGCTGATCAACCCTGCCGTCTCGTGCCGCCTCGATTATAAGCGCCGGGTCGGTGCAGGCCGTCGCATCGCCGCGGCCAAGAAGGGTGTTTAAATGCTCAAGCGCTGCGTTCACGGCCTTGTCATGAAGAGGCTGCATCACAGCGGAAGCAGCGGCAAGAAGTTCAGCTTCGCCCTGGGTCTCAGGATTGACCTCGACAAACCCAGCTACCAGAGGCGCCAGCGCCACGTCGTTGCGCACATGGCCCCCGATCGCGGCATCAGCCACCACAACCACTGGCATGGGATTGCGTGCCAGATGCGCCGCCACTGCCGACCCGGAACGCTTGGCAAATTCGACCAACCTACCCTTGCGCCACTCCTCCGGGCTGTCGCCAAAGACTTGCGTCTTTGGCATGTTCTGACCGCCAGTATTGGGGCGCCCAAACCCATGCGATTGCAGCGACCCCTCATAATCCGGTTCTTCGTCCAGCGACTCGATGCTGCGAGGAAGATCAGCAACCTCCATTGCTGTCAGACTGAACCGGGTTGCCTGCCAAACTTGGGCCGCCTCTGCTGTCATGGTCAGGATCACGAAGACCGCATCCTGTTCCTGCAAGGGCAGCAACGGAGCGATGTGAAAGCCGGGTCCGGTGACCGCAAGTTCAGGCACGGGGATTGGAAGTTTGTGCATCTGAATTCCTGCATCAGACACGAAAATCGCCAATCCCAGATCCTGATGCTGCCAAAAGTCATAATCCTCGACCAGCCGCGCTGCTGGTGCCAGCAGCGCCTCTATTTCTTGTTCCGACATATTCTGTTCGGCAAGCCTGTCGGCGGTCTGAGCAAGAAGGTTCTTAAGCATGATTGGATTCTGCTTGGTTTCACGGCCATGCGTCTGTGTCGGAAGGTAAAGTGAAACGGCGACCTTGGGCGTGGCCTCGATCAGGGTAATCAGGTCAGTTCTTGAAAACATTATTGATCCTTGTCGTCATATTCACAGGGTCGGTGTGTAGCCGTGTTGTCATGTCATTGGCAGAGATCAGAGAGGCTCAAGGTCGCGGATCGAATGGCCACCCTTGGTGTTGTTCTGCCGTCCAAAACTGCTTTGCAGTTTGTTTATAATTTTTTCCAGTGCCCCAGCACTTGCCTCGTGAATTGTGGGCCCCTGATGGGTAACCGCCATCGGCTGTTGACCCATGGGGCGCACTTCGATCATACAACGCTGGTCGTCGCTTCCGCCTTTTCCGGCATTTTCATCGCTGAGATGCACTTCGACCCGAGTAATCTGGTCGGCAAATCGCGACAGACCATCCCGGATGTCAGTCTCGACCTGTGCCATCAACGCATCGTCGCCTTCGATGTTGTCGTCGGTATTCACTTGGATTTGCATGATGCACTCTCTTCGTTTTGTTAGAAATTCGGCAGTCGAGGACGCTGATTTCTGAGCTTCATGACGACACGATCAACAATCTGACCGCATCTCATGCGGTTTGGCGGAAGGATGAATTCATATGATGAACGTCGTTTGACCGGTGTTGGTTCCAGACGCTGTGGCGCCGAGTTGGGGGCAGCCCATTGGAACCGTCATAACAGTGACAATCAACAGCCAGGTGTCACTGTCCTGGCTGAGACGAATTCGAATTGGTCTGACACCACCTCTTCGACCAACGGCGCGGTAAGAGTGCGTGACAAGGTGACGGCTGCGCGACGCTTCAGGGATCACGGCGCTGGTTCCGACGACCGGGCTTCGATCTCGCTGCACCTTCCGCAGCATCCGAGCGCCTGCCGCGGAACCAGCGCTTCACGATAACCGGTTGTCATAAATATCCGGATCATCGTCCCCGCGCGTAACAGGGACGGGGTTCAAGCCGAACCACGCCGAGTGCCCCAGATCAACATATTGCGCGGCGAGGTCTGCCGAATTCGTGCTTCCGGCGACGATCCCGCGCCAGTCGTCCGATCCGCCGGTCGAGAAATGTGCTCGATCGGCGGGCAGTCGGAAACCGACACCGTTGCAGACCTCGTCTTTCAAAATCGCCATCAAGACCCCGGGCGCCGGGCGTAAGGTGCGCCAGGCCGGCGTGCCGAAGTCTTCGCGTACCTCGTCGGATGTCGGATCGATGAATTCTTTCGGACTAAGGAAACGGACTTCCATGTCCGGCCATGCCGTGACCGCGTCGGAGCGCAGCAATACACCGAACGCTCCGCGCCCCTGCGCGCCGCGATCGCCCGCGAACACGCGTAAAAGGCTGTCGATCGTTGAAGAAATGGTGTCGGATGCGTCACGCGAGGGACGTGTCGCCATGGCTGCCGACACCGCCCCTTCGACGAGTGCACGGATCCATCTCGTGTCCAGCCGGAAGTACCTCAGCGAGTTCGGCGGCAGCATCCGTGGATCGGGCACCAGATAGCGGAACGGCACCGTCTCGAGCCCTGCCATCCCGGCGAGAAATGCCTCGGGAAAGGGCCGGTCCAGCCTTGGCGGACGGGCGGGCAGACCGGCGAGCGCCGCATGCTCGTCGCGCGAGACCGTGGCGCGCCTGCACCCCGAGATCCAGGAAGTGAGGTCCCGCATGAAGGCCATGTCCGACAAGGCCAGCAGGCGTCCCAGTTCGGTCGCCGCGAAGAGCGATATGTCCTCGACCCCGGTCAGCTCCTTCGGGCTGACGCGGGGCCTCCTCGTATCCGCGACATGATCGCCGGGTTCAGCCGAGCAGAGCGGTCCGCGATACCAGGCGACGTCCTGCGCCCCAGATGCCTTGTGATGTTCCAGCGGAACGTATCCGGCATCAAGGCATGCCGCCTGCGCTAACTGCCAGGTTTCTTCCCCGGACGGTGTCTGCCAGACCATCCGCAGCGGCCGCGTGTCGAGAACGTCGGCCGAGAACATGCGCTCGAAATCGATCGCCTTTCGGGTTGCGTTCGCCTTTTCATCTTCGGCAGTGAAGCGCCAGGAATGCAGCACCCGCAGCGTCTGCTCTTCGCCGGGCTCCTTCAGGTCGTGCAGCGACACAAGATAGACGTTGTGCATCTGTCCGGGCTCAGCGGCGCGGCTCGCCAGCAGGCAGGATCGTGTGCCTTGCGACGTTTCCTGCACATGCGCGAGGACCCTGAACGACGCGCGGTCGGGCACGATCACGCCGGAGAGTGTCGCGGGGATCGTGATGGTCCGACATGCGCC
Organism: Paracoccaceae bacterium; assembly: GCA_007123625.1. GTDB lineage: Bacteria > Pseudomonadota > Alphaproteobacteria > Rhodobacterales > Rhodobacteraceae > Rhabdonatronobacter. The sequence continues at coordinate 1,375 of SKKS01000442.1, read as the reverse complement.
ACCCCCTGGAGCGGGTGCCGTTCCGTCGGCAAGGCCCCCGCCATTTGCGCCGTTGTCCTGCCTGATGCCATCGATCTCGTCGCCGATTGCCAGCAAAAGGCCCAGCCAGGGCTGGGGACTTGTGCCCGCGCCAACCGGTTGATCGTGGAGCCAGGGCAGGGCAGGGTTGGTCAGGGTGACATGCGGAACGACGTCCTCGAACGCACCGCATGCGCCCGCCGGCGGATACATGGCCTGCACATCGCCTGGTGCCAGGGCGCGGGACGGCGCGGCAAGGCGGAACTTCAGGGTCTGTTCGAAGCGGTCGGGCAAGGTCTGCGGCTGCCCGGATGACGCGGGGGCGGTGCTGCCGCCTGCCACGTCCTGGCGGACACGCAGCGTGTAGACGGTATCCCCGACCGGCAGTTCGGGCTTGCAGTGTTCGAGGAATGTCAATGTCAGTCTAGCCATGGCGCGGGTCTCCTGACGCTATCATGCCGTATGGCCTGCAATCAGGCCCTCGAGCGATTGCCGCAGGCTGCGAAGGTCGTCCGCATTCAGCTCGGCCGCGGGAAACGCCGGCGTTCCCGGCATCGGGATAACCACCTTCAGGCATCTGCGCCGGTCTGCTTGGACGCCGGACTGCGTGTGGCCGGGCGCGTCCTTCTTCGCTCCCGCCTGCGGCTTCAGACGCAGCCCCACGGGAACATTCCTGATGCTTTGCGGGCCATTCACGTCGGGCGTCCCGATCATGCGGACACCCTGGAAGACGTTCGGGGTACATTTTTCCCACAATGCGGTCGGCACCGGACCGGTGACAACCTCGGCGGCAAGCGGTGGGGGCGCATCGTCCGATGCACGGGGCAGCGCGGGCTCGAGGGTCACGTGCAACGTGCTGCTCCAGCGGTCGAACCCGCAGGGCCGGACACCGATCGCCGCGACCTCTTCCTTGTCGAAGCCTTCCACCGTGCTCCCCAGCACGTTCAGAAGGCCAAAAGGGGCCAGCGTCTGTATAGATATCTCGAAGGTGTGCGGATCTAGCATGAGGATGTCCTCGTCGGCCCCTGCGTCCGCGCCCGCGCCAGAAGCCCCCTTGCCGCCATTCGCCAGCGTCCCGGCAACGGCGCGCATCGAGATCGGATCGGGCGGCAGCAACTGCTCGAGGAATGTCTCGAACCTGATGGCCACCGCCTTGCGGGGTGCCGTGTTGTAGTCGATCTGGAAGGCGACCTCGAAGCCGACGACGGTGACGCTTACATGCGCGCGCATCGCGAATTCGGGACCCCAGATATGAAGCTCGGCCGAGGCGTGGAAATCAATCTGATGCGTGCCGAAGAAATTGTAGGTGAAGGTCGCGCTGACCTGGACATGCACCTTGGCGTCGTAATGCACGGGG
>SKKS01000261.1 GCA_007123625.1 Paracoccaceae bacterium | reverse complement strand
CGAAGGCTTCCCGCTGGCCGTGGCGAATATCTATGTCGATCTGGCCGCTGCGATCCGGGGGGAAGTGCGCGACGGGTTGCCTACGGCAGAGGATGGCCTGCGGTCGATGGCGGCTGTTCACGCTGCCGTGGAGTCGGCTAGGGCAGGAGGCAAATGGGTGGATGCAAGGCCACCCATGCTGCGCTGACCGGCGCCTAGCCCGGCAGCGGGCGCAAGGTTCCGCGCTCGATCACCCGGCAGGGAAAAAGCCGCGTTTCCGGGTGGCGGTCGGGGCGTTCGATCGTGGCGACCACCAGATCGATCGACGCGCCGATGATTTCGGCCAATGGCTGTCGGATCGTCGTCAGGTCGATGTTCTGCCAGCGCGCCATCGCCATGTCGTTCAATCCAATGATTCCAATGTCATCGGGCACCCGCAGCCCCGCATCCTGGATTGCGGACAGCGCCCCGATGGACAGCACATCATCACCGCAGAAAAACGCTTCGGCGGGGGTGCCTTCCAGAAGTCGCGCCATTTCTGCGCGCCCCGCATCGAAGGAATAGGCGGTGGCATAGCTGATACTGACCTCGATTTCCGGATGGCTGGCCAGAGCCTCCAGAAATCCGCGCGCGCGGTCCTGGGTCGAGGTCGCGTTCTCCGGACCACCCAGAAAGGCGACTCGCCGATGGCCGCGCGCGATCAGGGCCTCGGCGGCCATGCGCCCACAGGCGATATTGTCAATGCCCACCACGTGCACATGCGGGCTGGTGGTGTAGCGGCCAAAGGAGTGCACGACCGGCATGCCTGCGTCGCGGAATGCCTCGGCGAAGCTGGGCGGCAGGGTCGATGAGGCCACGATCACCCCGTCAACCGAATACTGGCGCAGCATCCGGACAGAGTTTGCGGGATCGGTTTCATGACTGAGATTCACCAGCAAGGGCCGCAGCCCGCGGTCCTGCAGGCCACGGGTAAACAGGTCAAAGACCTCAAGGAAAATCGGATTGTGGAAGTTGTTCGATACAAGTCCGATCAGCTTGGTGCGGCCCGTCGTCAGCGACGAAGCAATCGCATTCGGACTGTATCCAAGCTCTGTCGCCGCTTTTTCGACCTTGGCACGGGTCTTGGCCGACACGGACGCCCCTTCGGTAAAGGTGCGCGAGACCGCGGAACGCGAGACACCCGCGCGATGCGCCACGTCTCTCAGGGTCACTGCCATTTGTACCATCCAGCTGCTTCGGAATGTCTTCTAATACAGACCGGGATTGCCAGTAACATACCATTTTCCGGATTCGTTTTGCAACCGGTTGCAAAATTGCTGATTCGCGTCTACAGTTCCCGCAGGGCGTGGGGGAGAGGACCTGCATTTGCCCCGGACATGTTTGGGAGGACATCATGAAAGCAGCTTTGAAGACGATCGCAGTCTCTGCCGTTGCGGCGACAGCGCTGTTGGGCGCGAGCAGCGCCATGGCCGAGGGCGAGCGCTATGTGCTGGTCAGCCACGCACCCGACAGTGACAGCTGGTGGAACACCATCAAGAACGGCCTTGCCCTGGCAGGTGAGCAGATGGATGTGACGGTCGAATACCGCAACCCGCCTACGGGCGATCTGGCCGATATGGCGCGGATCATCGAGCAGGCAGCGGCCAGCGGGCCGAATGGAATCATCACGACGCTTGCTGATCCCGATGTGCTTTCAGGTCCGATCCGTGCGGCGGTGGATGCGGGCATCGATGTGATCATCATCAATTCGGGCACACCCGAACAGGCGCGCGATCTGGGTGCGCTGATGTACGTGGGCCAGCCCGAGTATGACGCGGGCTTTGCGGCCGGTCAGCGTGCGGCCGGGGACGGTGTTTCAAGCTTCCTGTGTGTCAATCACTACATTTCCTCGCCCTCCTCGACCGAACGCTGCCAGGGCTTTGCCGATGGTCTGGGCGTCGATCTTGGCAACCAGATGATCGACAGCGGCCAGGATCCCAGCGAGATTCAGAACCGCGTCATGGCCTATCTGAACGCCAACCCTGACACCGATGCGGTGCTGACGCTGGGCCCGACCTCGGCTGACCCGACGATCCTTGCGCTGCAGCAGATTGGCCTCGCCGGTGACATCTATTTCGGCACCTTCGATCTGGGCGGCGACATCGTTCAGGCGATCCGCGATGGCGTGATCCAGTGGGGTATTGACCAGCAACCCTTCCTGCAGGCTTACCTGCCCGTGATCGTGTTGACCAACTATCACCGCTTCGGGGTGCTGCCCGGCAACAACATCAACTCAGGGCCCGGCTTCGTGACCGCCGACGCGCTGGATCTGGTGGCTGATCTGGCAGGCGAATACCGCTAGAGCCGTGCTTTGGGGCGGGGGCTGCATGCCGCTCCCGCCCTTGTTTTTCTCGCAAGCAGGAGGAGTTCGCGATGTCCAGCACGGGCGTGGTCGTTGACGAACGTATCAAGGAAACCTCGAAGCTGCGGCAGGCCCTGATCCGGCCGGAGCTGGGCGCCATTGTCGGGACCATCGCGGTTTTTGCCTTCTTTATCGTTTTTGCAGGCGACAGCGGCATGTTCAACGCGCAGGGCGTTCTGAACTGGTCCACAGTTTCGGCACAATTCGTCATCATCGCGGTCGGCGCCTGCATGCTGATGATCGCGGGCGAATTCGACCTGAGCGTGGGGTCCATGATCGGGTTCGCCGGCATGTCGATTGCCATCATCTCGGTCACGCTGCAATGGCCGGTCTGGATCGCGATCCTGCTGACCTTCGCGCTGTGCATTGCCGTGGGCGCGCTGAACGGTTTCATCGTCGTGCGCACGGGGCTTCCAAGTTTCATCGTGACGCTGGCTTTCCTGTTCATCCTGCGCGGCTTCACGATCTTCTTTCCCCAATTGATCGAGCGTCGGACCATCATCGGTGGCATCTCCGAGAAAGCCGCAGGCGACTGGCTGGCGCCTGTCTTCGGCGGTAAGGTGGGGGGAAGCTTTTTCAACTGGCTGGCAGAAATGGAACTGATCGCGGTGTTCGAGCGCGGCACCCGCGCGGGCGAGCCGATCGTGAACGGCATTCCGATGCTGATCATTTGGGCGCTGGGGCTGATGATCATCGCCCATGTGGTGTTGACGCGCACGCGCTTCGGCAACTGGATTTTCGCGGCGGGCGGCGATGCACAGGCGGCGCGCTATGTCGGCGTGCCGGTCGACCGGGTCAAGATCCAGATGTTCATGTTCACGGCGTTTTGCGCCTGTGTCTTTGCGACCTGTCAGGTAATGGAATTCGGCTCGGCTGGCGCAGACCGTGGCTTGCTCAAGGAGTTCGAGGCCATCATTGCCGTGGTGATCGGCGGCGCGCTGCTGACGGGCGGGTACGGCTCCGTCATCGGGGCCGCGCTTGGCGCGCTGATCTTTGGTGTCGTGCAGCAGGGTCTGTTCTTTGCCGGTGTCGAATCCAGCCTGTTCCGTGTGTTCCTTGGCGTCATCCTGCTGTTTGCGGTGATCCTGAACACCTATATCCGGCGGATTATCACGGGGGAACGCTGACATGGGTTCCTTCGACCACAACCCCATCATCGAAATGCGCAACATCGAGAAGCATTTCGGCCCGGTCATTGCCCTGAACGGTGTCAGCTTCGATGTCCGCCCCGGCGAATGCCACTGTCTGTTGGGCGACAACGGGGCGGGCAAATCGACCTTCATCAAGACGATGGCGGGCGTGCACAAACCGACCAAAGGCGAGATCCTGTTCGAGGGTCGCCAGATGAGCTTCGACAGCCCCCGCGACGCGATGGAGGCAGGCATCGCCACGGTCTATCAGGATCTTGCGATGATCCCGCTGATGAGCGTGACGCGCAATTTCTGGATGGGGCGCGAGCCGGTAAAGCGCTTCGGGCCATTGATGTTCATGGACTTCAAGACCGCCAACGAGGTCACGATGTCCGAGATGCGCAAAATGGGCATCAACCTTCGTTCGCCCGATCAGGCGGTGGGCACACTGTCGGGTGGCGAGCGCCAGACCGTCGCCATTGCCCGCGCTGTCCATTTCGGCGCGAAAGTGCTGATCCTGGACGAGCCGACAAGCGCGCTGGGGGTGCGCCAGACGGCAAATGTGCTGTCGACCATCGACAAGGTGCGGAAAACCGGCATCGGGATTGTTTTCATCACCCACAATGTGCGTCACGCCCTTGCCGTGGGGGACCGGTTCACGGTGCTGAACCGTGGCAAGACGCTGGGCACCGCGCAACGCGGCCAGATCACACCCGAGGAGCTTCAGGACCTGATGGCAGGCGGGCAGGAAATGGTTGCGCTCGAAGGCTCGCTTGGCGGCACTGTCTGATGACTGGGCTTCTGCGCAGACCAACGGGAGAAACGGGCCGCATCCACACGATCCCGCCAGAGGCGGCGGGATGGGCCTATGTTGGTTTCGAGCTTTGGCGCTTGTCGCCCGGTGAAACTGCGGAAGGGTTTCCTGAGGGGCGCGAAGTGATCCTTGTCCTGGTCGAAGGCTGCGCTCAGCTTACAGCAGCGGGACAGGATTTCGGCGACATGGGCGCGCGGATGACTATGTTCGACCGGACGCCGCCGCATTGTCTTTACGTCCCGCCCCGGCAGCACTGGCGCGCGCGCGCCACGACGCATTGCACTTTGGCGGTGTGCAGCGCGCCAAGCCCGGGCGGGCGGCCAGCGCAAGTGCTGGGTCCCGAGGGGATCTTGCTGGAAGAACGGGGAACGGGCACCAATACCCGCTACATCAACAACATCGCGATGGAGGGGCGCGACGTTGCCGACAGCCTGCTGGTGACCGAGGTGTTCACGCCTGCAGGGCACTGGTCGTCCTACCCACCGCATCGCCATGACGAAGATGATTTCCCGCGCATCACCTATCTTGAAGAAACCTATTATCACCGGCTGAACCCCAGCAATGGCTTCGGAATACAGCGCGTCTTTACTGACGATCTGAACCTGGATGAAACCATGGCAGTTGCCGACCATGATGTTGTTCTTGTTCCGAAGGGGCACCACCCCTGCGCGGCGCCCCACGGCGTGGAAATGTACTACCTGAACGTCATGGCCGGTCCGCGCCGTGCCTGGCGGTTTCAGACCCATCCGGCTTTCGCACATTTGATGATCTGAGTTCTGACTTTCACTGAGACACACTACACAACTCAGCAGTGTTTTCGTGCTTCTGGGGAGTTCCTCTGCCATGATGCAATGGCGTCGAGAGGATTGGATCCGAGGCGATTTCGGATGTGGTCGAAGCCGGTTCGGAACCAGGATCTGGCGAAGTGCCTTGGCTTTTGCGCGGCGGCGCGCGGTTGCCGAGCAGGCCCGCGGCGGCGCGTCCGGCCCAGGCGAGGGCAAGGGCGACAAGGCAGATGCGCACAGCGAGTTTTCGTGGATCGGTGAGGCGGGTGTCCTCGAGATCGAGGCCGCGGGTCCTGGCATCGCCGAACAGGGATTCGGT
>SKKS01000034.1 GCA_007123625.1 Paracoccaceae bacterium | reverse complement strand
GTAGCCGGTCTCGGGCCGGTCGGGGGTGATCCCGAAGGTGACCAGATCGCCCGCCTGCGCGCGCGGGCTTGCAGCCTGCACCGCAGCGCGAAAGGCCTCCGTCTCGGGGATGACATGGTCCGAGGGCGCCGCCAGGATCAGCGCCTGCGGGTCCTCGGCCGCCAGCACCAGCGCCGCGGCCAGCACCGCAGGCGCGGTGTTGCGGCCTTCGGGTTCGATCACGATGGCGCGCGGCGCGATCGCGCAGGCGGCCAGCTGTTCGGTGACGATGAAGCGGAAATCATTGCCGGTGACGATCACCGGCGGCGCGAACCCCGGCCCGGACAGCCGCTGCGCCGCCGCCTGGAACAGGCTGCCCGCGCCGGTGATGCGGGCGAACTGCTTCGGATACGACGCGCGAGAGAGCGGCCACAGCCGGGTCCCTGAGCCACCGCACAGAAGGAGGGGGTGAATCTGTCCGCGCATGTCCTGCCTCCAACGCTGGGCCGCACGCGCCCCGAAAACGCCCCCGGCATGCCGTTCAGGATGCCCGGGCCCTCGGGCTGGCCCCCGCCCGGCTGTTATGCGTGCCGCGTCATCGTGACGTCAATGCCGTTGTCTTCGGTCCGTTTCCTTTTCCCGATCGCCAGTTGCGCCCCGTCGCATGCGCCGCCTGCCCCTGCCCGAGAGTGTCAGGAGGCGGGCTGGGGCATGGGCAGGCGCGAGCGGTCCAGATAGTCGTGGATATGCACGACCACCTTTTCGCCATCGATCAGGGCGATCGAATAGGAGGGCGGTTCGTGCGATTTGGGGACTGCGGGCAGGTCCTCGAACAGCAACGGCACCTGGTGGTTGAGCGAACGCGCGCTGGAGAACGGAATGCCCATCCAGGACCCCGCCAGCGGACGATGGATATGTGCCAGGAACAGGTGCCGGATGCGCCGGTCGCCGCGCAGCAGGTCGGCCAGCGCGGCCTTGTCCGCCTGTCCGATCCGGTCCAGGAACGGCAGACCGATGTCGAAGGGCGGGTGGTGCATGAACAGGAAGATGTCGCGGTCTCCGGCGCGCGCCAGCTCCCCGCGCAACCAGTCCAGCCGCGCCGCGCAATAGGTGCCGCCGTTCTGCCCCTCCTCGACCGAGTCGGTCAGGATGAAGCGCCCCACGGGCGTGTCGAAGGCGGTCTGCACGAAACCTGCGGGATCGCGCGGGGTGTCGGGGAACCACTCGGTGAACAGCACCCGCCGGTCGTGGTTGCCGATCATCAGATGCACCGGCATGGGCAGTCCGGTGATGATCCGGGAAAACAGCGCATAGGCGTCCGGATCGGCCTTGTGGGCCAGATCCCCCATGACGATGCAGGCGAAGGCATCGGCATGATGCGTGGCGATGTCGGCCACGCAGCGGCGCATCCGGTCCTCGGGGTCAAGCCCGTGCAGGGCATCCCCGGGCGGAACCAGATGGGGATCGCCCACGCAGATCAGCTTGAGCGGGGGCGAAAGGGTGTCAGGCATGCAGATCTCCGCGGTTTGTGCCCTGTGACGCGGGCGATACGGGCGCATGCCCGGGGATGGGTTCGATGACGCTGCCGGCGGCTTCGAGCAACAGGCGCGTATAGGCGTGGCGCGGCGTGGCGAAGACGGCATCGGTCGGGCCGGCATCGCGCACTTCGCCACTCTGAAGCACGATGACGTCGTCCGAGACCCGCTTGATCACCCCCAGATCGTGGCTGATGAACAGGCAGGCCGTGCCGGTTTCCGCCTGCAGGGACAGCAGCAGATCAAGCACATGGTCCTGCACCGAGACATCGAGCGCGGATGTGACCTCGTCGCAGACGATCAGGTCGGGCCGCGCGGCAAAGGCCCGTGCCAGCGCAACGCGCTGCTGCTGGCCGCCTGACAGCTGGCGCGGGAACCTGTCGAGCATGGCGACCGGCATCTCGAACCGCTCCAGCAGGCGCCCGGCCTCGGCGCGGGCGTCTATCGGGTTCATGCCGAAGAATATCCGCAACGGCCGCATCAGGATCCGCCCCACCGACAGGCGCGGATTGAGCGATGACAGCGGGTCCTGGAACACCATCTGGATGCGGCGGCGCAGATCGGTCGAACGCCGGGACGCCGCCGCCCGGAGCGGTGTGCCGCAAAAGCGCAGGGTTCCGCCACCGGGCGGCAGCAACCCCGAGATCACTGCCGCCACGGTCGATTTGCCGCTGCCGGATTCCCCCACCAGTCCCAGCGTGCGGCCCGCCCGGATCGAAAAGGACAGGTCGCGCACCGCCAGCACGCCCTTGCGGCGCGGGAAGAACGGCAGCGCAAGCCCCCCGGCGGCATAGTGGTAGCTGAGGTTTTCGACCTGCAGCACCGGGTGCGCACCGGGTCCTCCCGGTGCGGGGTGCGCGGTCGGGGGACGCACGGGCGAAGGGTCGGTCGTGCGCGGGACGGCGCGCAGCAGCATGCGGGTATAGGCCTCGCGCGGGGCGGCGAAGGTCGCGCGTGTGGGACCGGCCTCGACCATCTTGCCGTCGCGCATGATGCAGATGCGCTCGCACACGCGCGCGATCACATTCAGGTCGTGGCTGATATAGATCAGCGCCGTGCCGAAGCGGTCGCGCAGATCCGACACCAGCTTCAGCACCTTCAGTTCCGTGGTCTTGTCCAGCGCCGTCGTGGGTTCGTCCAGCACCAGGATGTCGGGCTGGCAGGCCAGCGCCGCCGCGATCACCACCCGCTGGCGCTGTCCGCCCGAAAGCTCGTGCGGGTAGCGCCCGTGCACGGCGGCGGGGTCGGGCATGGCCGTTGCCTCCAGCAAGGCGATGCTGCGCGCGCGGGCCGCCGCCTTCGACAGCCCCTCGTGCTGGCGCAGGATCTCGTCGATCTGCGCGCCGATGGTCATGTGAAAGGTCAGTGAACTCAGCGGGTTTTGCGGGACCATGGCGATCTTGCGGCCCCGGATCGCCCGGCGCCCGGGCTCGGGCAGGTCCAGGATGTTCTGCCCGCCGATCCGCACCTGACCGCCGACGATCCGGCTGCCCGGGCGGGTATAGGCCATCAGCGCGCGCGCCAGCGTGGACTTGCCGCAGCCGCTTTCCCCGGCGATCCCCAGCGTCTGCCCGCTGTCGAGCGCCAGGCTCACGCCATCGACCGCCAGCTTCATGTTGCGCGCACCGTCCAGATAGCCGATGCGCAGATCCGTCGTTTCCAGCAGCACCGCCTATCCTTTCACCATGCCGCGCGCCGCATCGAGGCCAAGCGCATTGGCGACCCCCTCGGTCGCAAGGTTCAGCCCGACCACCAGCGTGCACAGCGCGATCGATGGATAGATCACCAGCCAGGGATCGGTGTGGATGTAGCCCACCCCTTCGGACACCATCAGCCCCCAGTCCGGTGTGGGCGGCGAGATTCCCAGCCCGAGGAAGGAGAGCGAGCTGACCAGCAGAATCGCCGAGGACATCCGGATCGCGAATTCCACGCACAAAAGGTCGGCGACATTGGGCAGGAACTCGCGCAGCATGATCGACAGGCTGCTTTCGCCGCGCAGGACCGAGGCCGCCACGAAGCTTTGCGGCTTGATGGTGAGCGCCTGCGCCCGCACGGTCCGGATCACCCCGGCCACATAGACCAGCGCGATCACGAAGATCAGCACGCCCACCGATTGTCCGAAACCGGGGATCAGCACCCCCACCAGAAGGATGCTGGGAATGGCCACCTTGGTGTCCACAAGGCGCATGATGACCTCGTCGGTCAACCCCCCGAACCAGGCTGCGCACAGCCCCAGGAACGCCCCCGCCACAATGGCGATCAGCACGCCCACCAGCGCCACTGTCAGGGTGATCCGCCCGCCCATGAGCAGCCGCGACAGGTAATCGCGGCCCAGCACGTCGGTGCCCAGCATGAAGCGGTCGCCCGGCGGTTCGAACGGCATTCCGGCCAGCTGGCTGGGGCCATAGGGGATGATCCAGGGCGCGCAGAGCGCTACGGCGACATGCACGAGGACCAGTACGAGCCCGATCACGGTCATCGGCGTGCGGAGGATCTGGCGCATGGCCCTGGGCATGGTTCCGGGTATTGCTCCGGGCATGGCTCAACTTCTCCCTGTGTTGCGGCGCACCCTTGGGTCGAGCGCGATGATCGACAGGTCGGCCATCAGGTTCATGATGACCACGCCCACCGCGCCCAGGAACACCGCTGCCTGGACCACCGCGACCTCGCGTTTGCGGATCGCGTTGATCAGCTCCAGCCCCAGCCCCGGCCAGGCAAAGACCGTTTCGACCACGACGATCCCCGACAGCAGACCCGCCACATAAAGCGCAGCCGCGTTCAGCGTGGGCACCAGCGAGGCGGGGACCGCGTGGACAAAGACGATGCGTCGCTCCGACACGCCGGCCAGCCGGGCGCGCTCGACATAGTCCGAGGCCAGCGATTCAACCAGCCCCAGCCGCAGCAGCCGACTGAGATAGGCGATCGAGCCGATGATGATCGTTGCCACCGGCAGCACCGCCACCACCAGCATGTCCAGCATCGGCCCCTGCGTATAGAGCGTGATCGTCGCCGGGAAGATGGGCAGCCAGATCGCGAACAGCAGGATCAGCGCATTGCCCGACACGAATTCGGGCAGCGAATAGCCCACCACCGCGCCGGTGGAGACGATCGCATCGGGCGCCCGGTCGCGCCACCAGGCGGCGATGATGCCGATGACCATGGCCACCGGCACCGCCACCAGTGTCGTCAGAACCGCCAGCAGGATCGAATTGCGCAGCGGCCCCCAGATGATGTCGCCCACCGGCGCCCCGGTCAGGATGGTGGTGCCGAAATCGCCCACCAGCGCCCCCGACAGCCAGTCGACGTAGCGCACCGCCGCCGGACGGTCGAGCCCGAGTGCCGCGCGCATCTCGGCCAGCTGCGCAGGCGTCAGGACGGCCAGATCATCGTCGGTCAGGCTGACATCCAGCGCATCGCCCGGCAGGATCTCGGTCGCCACGAAGACGAAAAGCGAGACCAGGACCAGGATCAGGAACGAAAGTCCGATCCGCCTGAGAATTGCTGAAAGCATCGGGGACCTGCCAGGATGGAGCGAAGGTTGCTACACAGACCAGCACCTCAAGATCAGGGTACGGGCGGCATGTGCCGCCCGCACCTGGCCCTTGATGACGGACCTGCGCTCAGGTGCGATACACCTCGTCGAAGCGGATCGACCAGGATTGCGGATGGTTGGCAAGCCCGCCCACGGTATCCTTGTGGATCAGGATGTTGCGCCGCCCGACCGCCAGAATCGCCGGGGCTTCGTCGAAGCAGATTTCCTGCATCCGGTGATAGAGCGCGCGCCGCGCGCCCAGGTCGCCGGTCAGCAGCGCCTGATGATAGAGCTCCATGTATTCCTCGGCCCCGGGGCCGGACCAGTAGCCGCTTTCGTTGTTGTCGGGCCGCATCCGGTACAGGCTGATGCCGGGGTTGCGGATGCCCACGGGGCCATAGGCGAAGCGGT
>SKKS01000408.1 GCA_007123625.1 Paracoccaceae bacterium | reverse complement strand
CGTCGAACGCTTGGCGGGACATCGGTCGGTCGGTTTTCCAACGGGCTGACATGATTGGAACAATACAGGAACACGCGCGCCCTGCAACGCCAAAATTCAACATCGTGTAGGACCGGAGTGAGCGGGATAAGCCTTCTCGAAACTGTTGAAGCCACTGGGATCGGGGTCGAAGCCGGTAATCACCGCAGGCCCCAGATCTGCAGGTGACAATCCATAGACAACGATGTTGTTTGGTCCCTCGCCCAGCGCGAGGGTATCGCCCACCCCAATGATGCCCGAAACGGCGGCATCAACCGCCTCGATCATGGTTGGCCCGGCCTGAAACAAATTCGTTATTTCGCCAAAAGCATCGGATACAAAGGCATTGCCATCGTCTGCAGTATAGACCTCCAAGGAGCCAATCCCACCGATAATCGTGTCATTGCCGCTGTATGCTTGCACTACGGTAGCGCCCGATCCTACCTGAATATCTGCCCCACCGGCAAAGGAAAGGATCGTCGTAGGCCCAGATCCCCCGATGATTGTATTCTCCGGGCCAAAAGAAGCCACATAAACGCTGACAAAAGCACCAGAGGCACTGGCATCAACGGTATTCTGGCCTTCGCCAATGGAAATCCGTGTGACAGAGGCCAGCGTAAGCGAAAAGCCGTCATCGTTCGCGTCTTCGATCAGGACGGTGCCGTTCTCGTCAATAGTGACCGACAAATCGCCCTGGTAAAGAGTCAGATCGATCGCTGCGCGTTCAGCAATAAGACCATCCCCGGCATAGTCGTTATTCAGATAATAGGTCGGTTCTCTGAAATCGCCGGATTCGTCGGGTTGCTGCGACAGACCCGGTTCGATCAAGGTGCCAGGCAGTTCCACATCTTCCGGTGGGTTGTCGCCTTCGGGATCGGGGAAGGTGTATTCGGCGCCTACGACCTCCAGGGCGTCGAAATCCTCCGCAAGCGCTTCCAGCGCGCCCTGCATGTCGCCGCCGCCATAGGTGGACAACTGCACCACGTCGACGCCATTGACCTGCACCATCAGCCCCTCGCCATCGGGGGCAGGCGTGCCGGTCAGGGTCACCGGGTTGTCCGGGCCTGCGGCAAGGGGGCCTTGGCGCAGGTCGATCACCAGCCGGTCCGTGTCCGGGTTGAAGTCGCCGACGACCGTGGGCGCGACCGGGACGCCACGCGCGTCTTGCAGTGTCCCGTCCGCACCCACGCCGCGAACGTCGATCACGAACGCGTCTTCGCCGGGACCGCCAAACAGGATACCGCCACCGCCCATGGCGACAAGGGTGTCGTTACCCTGGCCGCCGTAAAGGGTATCGCCGCCCGTGGTCACAAGCGTATCGTCGCCTTGGAGACCCCGGATGAGCAATCCGCCGTCGCCGATCAGCAGGTCATCGCCGCTGGTGCCGCGCAGCACAGCGGGTTCGGGATCGGCGGGGTCTTCGGCTTCATCCGTGTCGGTATTGCTGCCCATATCGCTGAAGGACAGAAGCCCGACGAGTGCCAGCAAGAGAAAGATCAATTCCGGTCCCATCGAAGTATCCTGATTCTGAAATTCTGTGCTGAAGAAGCATGCCGAATCCGCGGGAAAGTCAATAAAAATTAAATAAACCTAGTCTGTTATGCTGCCGGGGCGGATGGCCTCCGGGTCGATCCTTTGGGTCACGCATCCCGAGTTCGGATCGAAATCTCCAATCCTGAACCGGCTTGAACGGTGGGCATTGGTCTCGAACTCCGCACAAACGCGGATCATGCCGTCCATTGATGCGTCGACCGCGTATGGTTTCCCGCTATACGGGTCGGCGCGTCGTTCAGGTTCGGCGCAGCGCGGGTCATTTCCGTCCGGGGCGTGGCCGTGCTCGCGAAGGCAGGCGGCATGGCGCGCGATCCAGCGGATATCGTCCAACCGCTGCGAATCGCGCCGCTCGATTCGGGCCTGGAAGGGGCCGCCGATGGTCCACAGCCCCGCGCCGACGGCAAGCGCGCAACACAGCACCAGCGCGCCCGCCATGCGGTCCATCAGGTGTCTTCCGTGAAGCGGCGGAAGTACCCGACCACCATCATCGCCACCAACGCCACCAGCCCGGCCTTGGCCAGGAACTGTGCGGTCAGATCACCGCTAAGTCCGGCATAGACCACCGCCACAGCGTCGCCCAGCAACACCAGCGCGGCCAGCAACAGCCCCAGCGCGCCGATCCGGCCCCGGACCGGCGACCGCCGCAGCCCTCTGTTGGCCGCCGTCGCCCGCTCAGCGTGCAGGTGCAGCCAGAGAAACAGCGGACTCAGTACGATCAGCGTGGCCATTGACCAGCGCATAGAGCTGCCAACCCAAGTGTCATAGTACCCTGTCGCGGGGTCTGGCACCCAGATCTCGATCAGCCGGAAACCCAGGCTGACCAGGTTCCAGGTCACCGAGATCAGCGCCACGAACAGCAGGCCGTAGACCATGGCCTCGCGCGCGGACACCGATGTGCGTGGGCGCGGCACCGGCATGCCCAAGCCCGCATCGTCCCAGCCGCCCAGCGCGGTGTCCACTTCCTGCGAGGTCCATCCGGCGCTTTCCAGCGCAGCGCGCAGCCGCTCGGGGGTGTGGCCGGCCTGAAGCCCCTGCTGCACGAATTGCGAAAGCGCCTCGGCCGGTTTCATTCAGTCCTGCCGGGAAGTGACGTTTTCGGCGAATGCCTTGTCGAACGCGGCCTTCTGGTCCGGGCTCGCTTCGGATTGGTTGAGCCCCTTCCACTGGTCATAGGGCATGCCATAGACGATTTCGCGCGCGGCGTCCTTGTCAATGTCGATCCCGCGTGCATGCGCGGCTTCCTGATACCAGCGCGACAGGCAGTTGCGACAGAACCCGGTCAGGTTCATCATGTCGATGTTCTGCACGTCGCGGCGATGGTCCAGATGCGCCAGAAGCGCGCGAAAGGCGGCGGCTTCAAGCTCTATGCGGGTCTGATCGTCCATGTGGGTACCTCCGGTTTTCATCAGGAAGGTGTTGACACTGATGCTTTTGGTCAAGAGGCAAAGACTTGCGATCCGTGACAGATCGTTTATTTGGTTGCGCTAACGTGGTTGCGCCGCAGTGTCATGCGGCTGTATCGCGCGGCTGGTAGCGTGGCAACCGGGTGCGACATGCGCTGAGACAGTGCACAGTGATCGCCTGCCGGGGACACCCTGAACCGCGCCTTTCTGAAGGGAACGACATGCGACGGCAACGCAACGTCAAGATCGTGGCAACGCTTGGACCGGCTTCGAGCGACGAAAAGACCATCCTCGCCTTGTTCGAGGCCGGGGCAGATGTGTTTCGGCTCAACCTCAGCCATGGCAGCCATGACGACATCCGCGCGCGCCATGCCGTCATCCGCAAGATCGAGGCCGATACCGGGCGCCCGATCGCCATCCTGGCCGACCTGCAGGGCCCGAAGTTGCGGGTGGGCAAGTTCGCGACGGGCGCGGTCGATATCGAGGAAGGCGAGGGGTTCCGGCTGGATCTGGACACCGCGCCGGGCAACAGCCACCGCGTCTGCCTGCCGCATCCCGAGATATTTGCCGCGCTGGAACCTGGCGCGCGGCTTCTGGTCAATGACGGCAAGATCCGCCTGCGCGTGAAATCATGCGACGCGACCCATGCCGAATGCCTGGTCGAGGTGGGCGGAACCATTTCCGACAACAAGGGCGTGAACGTGCCCGATGTGGTGCTGCCGCTGGCCGCGCTGTCGGACAAGGACCGCACCGACCTTGAATTCGTGTGCGAACTGGGCGTGGACTGGCTGGCGCTGTCCTTCGTGCAGCGCGCAAGCGACGTGCATGAAGCGCGCGAGCTGGTGAACGGGCGCGCCGCAATCATGTGCAAAATCGAGAAACCTGCCGGGGTAACCGCGTTCGACGAGATCCTTGCGGCTTCGGACGGGATCATGGTGGCGCGTGGCGATCTGGGGGTCGAACTTCCGATCCAGAAAGTGCCCCCGATCCAGAAGCAGCTGGTGCGCAAGTGCCGTGCCGCCGCAAAGCCGGTGATTGTGGCCACGCAGATGCTGGAATCGATGATCTCCAGCCCCATGCCCACGCGGGCCGAGGTCTCGGATGTGGCCGCTGCGATCTACGAGGGCGCGGATGCGGTGATGCTGTCGGCGGAATCGGCGGCGGGCAATTATCCGGTCGAGGCCGTGGAGACCATGAACAACGTCGCGATCGAGGTCGAAAGCGATCCGACCTATCAGCAGGTGATCGACGCCTCGCGCAAGATCGTGCACCAGACGATCGCCGACGGGATCGTGGCCGCGGCGCGCGAAATCGCGGAAACCACAGACATCGTGGCGATCTGCTGTTTCACCAGTTCCGGAACCACCGCGTCGCGGGTGGCGCGCGAGCGTCCGCATGTGCCGATCCTGGCGTTGACGACTATCGTGGAAACCGCGCGGCGGCTGACACTGACCTGGGGCGTGCATTGTGTCATGACATCGGAGATCGTCCGGTTCAAGGAAGCGGTCATCAGCGCCGTGCGGGCCGCGCGCCGCTATGAATTCGCCACCGAGGATGACCAGATCGTCGTGACCGCCGGGGTGCCTTTCAACATTCCGGGCACCACCAACATCTTGCGGGTGGCACCCTGTGCGGAACACTTGATCCGGCTGAGCGACCCGGAATAGGCTGGTCACGCAAGTGTGTCAGGGCAACGCGGCCCGGGGCAGGATGATCGGAGCAGGACGCATGACAGGGGACGCGGCGTTCGTGCTGGGCCTGATGCTGGTGCCGCTGGCGCTGGTATCGGTCATTTCGGCCTGGGCGGACGAGCGCCGCCCCTTGCTGGGTGGCGCGCTGGCTTGCATGGCGCTGGCGCTGGTGGCATTTGCCTGGATCAGCGCCCCCGAGGGGTTGCCTCCGCTGCGCATGGTGCCTGAAATGGCGCTGGAGCTGGCGGTGGCGGCCTGGCGTTGAGGGGCGGGACAAGCGGCACCGCTGACTTCGGGCGTTTTTCGCCACTGGACCCTTGCAGCCCCTGCGGGTGCGCAGTATAGCCCGGGCTTCGATCAGGCTGCGGCCGGCCGGATGTGGCATGCCGAGTCGCAGCAACGACCTCTCGAAATCCGAAGGAGACGGAAATGCCCAAGATGAAGACCAAATCGAGCGCCAAGAAGCGCTTTTCCATGACCGCGACCGGCAAGGTCAAGGTCGCCCAGGCCGGCAAGCGCCACGGGATGATCAAGCGGACGACCAAGTTTATTCGCGACGCGCGCGGCACCACGGTCCTGTCGGACCAGGATGCCCGCATCGTCAAGAAATACATGCCCTACGACCGCTGAGGAGACCCAGACATGGCACGCGTTACATCCGGCAAGGTCACCCACGCCCGTCACCGCAAGGTGGTCAAGGCCGCCAAGGGCTATTACGGAGCCCGCTCGCGCAACTTCCGCACCGCCACGCAGGCGGTGGACAAGGCCAACCAGTACGCCACCCGCGACCGCAAGGT
>SKKS01000467.1 GCA_007123625.1 Paracoccaceae bacterium | reverse complement strand
GCCGCAGGTTCAGGTGTCGAACAGGCCGCCCTGCGCGCCGGTTCCCGGCGCCTCGGATCGCGCCTCGGGCCGGGGAACGGGAAGGCCGAGATGCGCCCAGGCCTTGGCCGCCAGCATCCGCCCGCGCGGGGTCCGGGCGATCAGCCCCTGTTGCAGAAGGAACGGCTCGATCACTTCCTCGATGGCATCGCGGCTTTCCGACAGCGCGGCTGCGATGGTTTCCACCCCCACCGGCCCGCCGCCATAATTCTCGGCCAGAAGCGTCAGATACCGCCGGTCGGCGCTATCCAGCCCCAGATGATCCACCCCCAGACGGGTCAGCGCATCATCGGCCAGTGCGCGGGTCATCTTCCCGTCGCCCTCGACCACCGCGAAATCCACCACCCGGCGCAACAGCCGCCCGGCAATACGCGGCGTGCCCCGCGCGCGGCGCGCGATCTCCTCGACCCCGTCGGCATCGGCGGGGATTCCCATCAGCCGGGCACCCCGACCCACGATCTCGCACAACTCCGCATCGGTATAGAATTGCAGCCGCGTGGGAATCCCGAACCGGTCGCGCAGGGGCGTGGTCAGAAGCCCCAGCCGCGTGGTCGCACCGACCAGCGTGAAGGGCTGCAACTCGATCCGCACCGTGCGCGCCGCCGGCCCCTCGCCGATGACCAGGTCCAGCTGAAAATCTTCGAGCGCAGGATAAAGCACCTCTTCCACCACCGGGCTCAGGCGGTGAATCTCATCGATGAACAGCACATCGCGCGCTTCCAGATTGGTCAGGATCGCTGCCAGATCGCCCGCCTTGGCCAGCACCGGCCCCGAGGTCATCCGGAACCCCACCCCCAATTCGCGCGCCATGATCTGCGCCAGCGTGGTCTTGCCCAGACCCGGTGGGCCGTAAAACAGCGTGTGGTCCATCGCCTCGGCCCGCATCCGGGCGGACTGGATGAACACGCGCAGATTGGCGCGGGCTTCGGCCTGGCCGATGAACTCGTCCAGCGTCTGCGGGCGCAGCGCCTTGTCGGGCGCGTCGTCAGGCAGCGGCTCGGGGCGCAGGGTGGGATCAGGCGGAAGCATGGGGGCCATCCTTAGGTTTGACACCCGTGCCGGTCAATGCGAAGGCCGGGGCGCGCATCTCCTACCCCTTTGGTGCCAGCAACCGCAGCGCGGCGCGGATCAGGGCGGGGGTGTCGGCGTCGGGGGTTGCGGCCTGCGCCTCTGCCACGGCGCGGGCGGCGTCGGCGGGGCCGTAGCCAAGGTTGCCCAGCGCCGACATGGCCTCGGGGACTGCGGCGCTCTCGGCGGGGGGCGCACTGCCTTTGGGCGGCTTCGCGGGCGCGACGGGTGCAGCGTTGGCGTCCCCGCCCACTTCCGCGTCAGCTTCCACCAGATCGGGCGCGGGCGTGACCTGCGCCATCAGCGCGGGCGCCTTGTCGCGCAGTTCGAGCACCACACGCTGCGCCAGCTTCGGCCCCACGCCCGGGGCCTTGCGCACGCTGGCTGCGTCGGCCAGCGCGATCGCGCGGGCCACACCATCGGGACCGAGCGCGCCCAGCATCGCCATCGACGCCTTCGCCCCCACCCCCTGCACCGAAGTCAGCAGCCGGTGCCATTCCTTTTCCAGAAGCGTGGGAAAGCCGAAGAGTTGAAGCAGATCTTCGCGCACCACCAGTTCGGTATATAGCGCCACCACCTGCCCCGGTCCGGGCAGGCCCATCAGCGTACGGTCCGAGACATGGACGATATACCCCACGCCGCCCACATCGATCAGCACATGGTCGCTGCCGCGATGGATCAGTCGCCCTGCAATGCGCCCGATCATCGGCCCGCCCCCACGGCCAGCGCCAGACGCCCCGCCGACTGGCAGTGCCAGGCGTGGCAGATCGCCACCGCCAGCGCATCGGCCGCGTCCGGTCCGGCGATCGCCACGCCGGGAAGCTGCATGCGCACCATGTGATCGACCTGCACCTTGGCGGCTTTGCCCACGCCCACAACCGCCTTCTTGACCGCGTTGGGTGCGTATTCGCCCACCGTCAGTCCCGCCTGTGCGGGCACCAGCAGCGCGATCCCGCGGGCCGATCCCAGCTTCAGCGTTGCCACCGCATCCTTGTTCACGAAGGTCTGTTCGACCGCAGCCTCGGTCGGGTTGAACCGGGCCAGAACCTCGACCAGTTGCCCGTGCAGTGCAAGCAGTCGCGCCGCCAGTGTCAGCGATGTATCTGCAGTGCAGACACCGTTCGCGACATGGGCCAGCCGGGACCCCGCAACGTCGATCACGCCCCAGCCCATGTTGCGCAACCCCGGATCGATCCCGATCACCCGCATACCCGCTGCCCCGCCTTGTGTTCTGCCCTTTTGCGAGACATTAGCACGAAGCACGAACATCCGCCAGCGCCAAGCCTTTGGCCACCGACCTCGACGCACCCGCAAGAGCCTGTAGTCAGCGAAGACGGAAGGTCCCGTGCAGCGCGCTTTCAGGCATGCCTTTTTCGCATGTGGGGTATGCGCCGAATGCGGCTTGTGGGAAGTTTTCAAACTGCCTAGATCAGCAGCACCAAGGCATCATGCTTCGGCACTTTTCACCCCCTTGCCAATGGAGTCCCTCATGGCATTCTTCATGCAAAGCCGCCCCCATGCGGAGGGTGTGTTTGGCGCGTTCCGGGGGTTTTCGTTCGGCGAATCCTTCGCTGTTTTCAAAACCTGGAATGACAAACGCATCACCCGCACGCAACTGAACAAGCTGACCGACCGCGAACTGGACGATATCGGCCTGAGCCGCAGCGATATTGACCGGATCGTCAACGACATGCGTTGAAGACTTTCCGCGCCGGACACACGCTCGCACGCCGCCGCATCCCGGCGGCGTCTTGCGTTTCGGGATATGGCTGCGCGTGGGCGATCACGAAAACATGCGCATGGGATACAGCTTTCTTGCAGCGGCGCCTTGCCTGCACAGGGGGTGCGCAATACCATTGGTGCGCAAGCGGACGGCGCATGACCGGAAGACCTACCCCTCGCTCCCTCCTTTCGGACGCTGTGTTGTTTCCGCTTGCACCTACCCGGGTCCTTGGCATCCTGCGGCCTATGATCTACGATGTGTGCACAAACAACGGCCCGTCAAGTTCCATCAGTGAATTTCTGCCCCTTGCAAACCCGGGGCCGTTTTCCGATAATCTGCACCATAACTTCATGAGGTTTCCATGCGCGCACGCATCTTTCGCCCGGCCAGAAACGCCATGCAGTCCGGCACCGCCCGCACCCGTGACTGGGTGTTGGAGTTCTCGCCTGCCGAGGCGCGGCGCATCGATCCGCTCATGGGTTGGACCAGCTCGGGCGACATGGACAGCCAGGTCCGGCTGAAGTTCGAAACCCGCGACGCAGCCGAAGCCTACGCCAAGGCGCGCGGCATTGAATATGTGGTGCAGAACCCCAAGACCCGCCGCGCCAACATCCGCGCGAACGGCTATGCCGAGAATTTCTCGCCCGACCGTCGTCAGGTCTGGACGCACTGAGTCGCTTTAAAACCGGAGAGAGTCAGCACGGAATCGGGCAAAGTTTTCGCGTAGATACTCAACTTATCAACATCTTGCGGCATCTCTCAGAGTCACCACAAGATCTACCCATTGCTTGAGCTGCGGAAAAACATCTGAAATGCAAGCCATGGCCTCTGTAGCCCAAATGCGAAAAACCAGTTAAGCAGCTGACGATCCGTCCCGAAAGCTGGGATGCTGCCGTCAGCTTCGCTCGACCACTGACCTCAGCCAGTGGAATGACACGCCGGGCATAGGCCGATTTCAACCGCCGTCCGACAGGTTCAATCGAGATATGCGGCACCTTGTGATCCAGCCTGATCTGGGCCGCTGTCAGGCACGCCCCTTCGCTGGGCCTGCAGCCTGTATCGACCATCCCGAAAGTGATGCAGCGCGCTTCCAGATTCATCCCGTCCAGCGCACCGAGGGCCAGAAGCCGGTTCCTGCTTCATGCGACACTGAAAGGAGAGCGTTGCTTTGCTTCCCCTTCTTTGAAAGACAGGTCTCCCAAGTTCGACAAAATCTCCCCGGATGGGGACTGATCGGCGTGACACGCCTCTGTCCGATCAATGGTTTAGGTGGGCGCGCCGCCGATTTTGCTGTAGTCACACGTGGGTATGATATCGACATTGCAAGAATAGGCGTAGCGTCATCGTCATGTTCGTGCGCATCAATGCAAGCGGCGGTCGGCGCTACCTGCAGATCGCGGAGTCCTACCGCAACGAGGCGGGCAAGCCGCGGCACAGGGTCGTTGCGAACCTTGGGCACATCGACGGCATGCAGGATGATCACCTCGACGCATTGATCCGTGGCCTGTGCCGGGCGGCAGGTCGCGACGAGCCAGCGAAGCTCGAGATCTCGCACGCACCGGCTCAGGCCTTTGGCGATGTCTTCGCGCTGCACGAATTATGGAAAGAGCTTGGCTTCGACCGGGCTCTCGGACGCACCCTGCGCTCGGGCAAACGCAAACTGGATGTCGAGGCGCTGGTGCGCGCCATGGTGTTCAATCGTCTCTGCGCGCCCGACTCCAAGCTGGGCTGCCTGCGTTGGCTCGACACGGTCGCGATGCCGGCAATGCCCGACAAGGTCACGCACCAACACCTGCTGCGGGCCATGGATGCGCTGATGGACCACGCCGACCGGGTCGAGGCCGAACTGGCGAGGCAGATCAGGCCGCTGGTGGACCGGGATCTGGAGATCGTGTTCTACGATTTGACCACCGTGCGGATCCACGGCGAGGGGCACGTCGAAGACGACATCCGCGCCTTCGGCATGAACAAGGAGATGGGCGGCATCGCGCGCCAATTCGTGCTGGGCGTCGTGCAGACCGCTGACGGCCTGCCGCTGATGCACACGGTCTATCCTGGCAATGTTGCCGAGACGAAGACGCTGCAGGCCATGCTGGCGACCGTTCTCGAACGCTTCCCGATCCAACGCGTGATCCTTGTCGCTGATCGCGGGCTGCTTAGCCTCGACAACATCGGTGAGCTGACCGCGCTGGCGAATCGCGGCGGACGCCAGCTGGAGTTCATTCTTGCCGTCCCCGCGCGCCGCTACGCTGACCTCGTCAAGACCTTCCAAAACCTCGCCCTCGATGCGGACGGTCTCGCAGAGGGTATCTTCGCTGGCCACCGCCTGATCGTCGCCCACGACCCTTTCCGGGCCGAGGAGCAGAATGACCGGCGTCGCGCCTGCATCGCGGACCTCGAAGCCATAGCCGAGAAGATGGTCGGCAAGCTCGACGCACAAGACGCCGGGAAAACCGCCAGGGGGCGGCGTGCCTCCGACCGCGGGGTCTATAGCCAGTTCACACGTGCCGTCGCCGAGGCCGAAATGACGCGCTTTGAGCTGCTGCCGGTTTCGTGGACACGAAGATAAGATCGTGACCAAGGAATCGGAGATCGGAAATGAGACGGAAGTTTACGAAAGAGTTCAAGTTTGAGGCTGTGAAGCTGGTG
>SKKS01000293.1 GCA_007123625.1 Paracoccaceae bacterium | reverse complement strand
TGTGTTCGCCACGACCGGACCACTTGCCTATACACTTGCGATCGAAGGGGCCGAGAGTCTCGGCTTGCACCGCCGCATCCATGCCCCGACAGAGGGATTGAAATACTCGCAGTTCGGCGATCACCTTGCCCACCGGGCGCTGGATGCGGGTCACTACTTCAAGCACGTCGGCGCGCCGGTCACCGCGCATGGGGTTCGCGGACGGGCATGGCTGGCCTACTGGCTGTCCGAACTCGGCTACTGGCCAGTGGGCACCCTGCGCAGGCTGAATCACGCGCGCCTGCAACGGCGGCGCGCACGACGGCAGGCACGCGCAGTGTCCGTGGATGCGGCGAAAGATTGATCTTCGCGCGCGCCTCCCCTAGCACTGGAGGAAACCAGTTCCAGGGAAGCCCATGTTCCAGACTTTCACCGCCACCACCACGCCGGAACAGGGCCCGCCCCGTCTGGCGGCGCTGCGCGATGCGCTGGCCGCGCAGGGGCTTTCGGGGTGCATCGTGCCGCGCGCCGACGCTCATCAGGGCGAATACGTCGCACCCTGTGACGAACGGCTGGCCTGGCTGACCGGGTTCACCGGATCGGCGGGGTTCTGCATCGTGCTTGGCGACCGCGCGGGTCTGTTCGTCGATGGCCGCTACCGGGTGCAGGCGCGCCAGCAATGCGCGCCCGCCTTCACCCCCGTCAACTGGCCCGAAACCAAGCCCGCCGACTGGCTGTGCGCAGCCCTTTCCGGCCCGGCAGTCATCGGCTTCGATCCCTGGCTGCACACCCCCGACGAGATCGCAGCCCTCAAGAAGGGCCTTGTGCAGAGCGATATCACCCTGCGCCGGATCGCCAACCCGATCGATCCCCTCTGGACGGATCGGCCCGCGCGCCCCGCGACCGCGGTTGTGGCGCACCCGCCCGAGATGGCGGGCGAAAGCCTGGCATCGAAATGCACCCGGCTGGGCGCGGAGGTGCGCAAGGCAGGCCAGACCGCAGCCATCCTGACCCTGCCCGACAGTATCGCATGGTTGCTGAATATCCGCGCCCGCGACCTGCCGCGCCTGCCGGTAGCGCAAAGCTTCGCCATCCTGCAGGCGGGTGGGCATGTCAGCCTGTTTCTGGACCCTGCACGGCTGGCACCAGGCACCGCGCAGCACTTCGAAGGCATCGTCACCCTGCGCCCGCCCGAGGCGCTGGAACCGGCGCTGCGCACACTCGAAGGTCCGGTGCGGCTGGATCCCGCCAGCGCCCCGCAACAACTGGCCGATATCCTGGCCGAGGCCGGCGTCAGCATCAGCCACGGTGCGGACCCCTGCGTTCTGCCCAAGGCGCGCAAGAACGCCGCCGAAATCAAAGGCGCCCGCGATGCCCATCTGCGCGACGGCGCCGCCATGGCCGAATTCCTGTGCTGGCTCGATGCGCGCGCGGCAGCGCTTTGCGCCGATCCTGTCGGTGCCCCCCTGACCGAAATCGACGTGGTTCGCCACCTCGAAACCTGCCGCGCCGCCACGAACCAGTTGCAGGATATCAGCTTCGACACCATCGCGGGCGCAGGCCCGCATGGCGCCATCGTCCATTACCGCGTGACCGAGGCGAGCAACCGTGCACTGCTGCCGGGCATGCTGCTGCTGGTCGATTCGGGCGCCCAGTACCCGGACGGCACCACCGACATCACCCGCACGATCGCCATCGGCCCCCCCGCCGCGGATGAAAGTGCTGCCTTCACCCGTGTGCTCAAGGGCATGATCGCCATATCACGCACCCGCTTTCCGCGCGGCGTCGCCGGCATGCACCTCGATGCGCTGGCACGGTTTCCGCTGTGGCTTGCCGGACAGGACTACGACCACGGCACCGGCCACGGCATCGGATCGTTCCTGTCGGTGCACGAAGGTCCTCAACGGCTGGCGCGCTCGGGCACCGTGGCGCTGGAGCCGGGCATGCTGCTGTCGAACGAACCCGGCTACTACCGCGAAGGCGCCTTCGGCATCCGAATCGAAAACCTTGTGCTGGTGCACAACGCACCGCCCCTCGACGGCGCCGACGACCGCGACATGCTGGCCTTCGAAACCCTCACCCTCGCCCCGATCGACCGCCGCCTGATCCGCACGGAAATGCTCGACGCGGGAGAACGCGCATGGCTTGATGCCTATCACCTGCAGGTGCGCGCAGCACTCGGCCCCCGCGTCAGCGAAAGCACACGCGCCTGGCTGGAAACCGCGACCGCCGCGCTGTGAACACCGCATCTGCATCATCTGTGCAGAAATATCCTCAGGGGGTGAATTGGGCCGCCTTCGGCCCAAGAGGGGGCAGAATGCCCCCAAACCGCACGCATGTGCGCGAAGGCGTGCGCGCGCGGCACGCGCGCGCTCCGCAAGGTCACCGCCACGGATTGATCCCGGTCAAGGCGGCGCGCACGACACCCGTGCATGCTTGGCGGCCCAGCCGTTCGCGTGCCACACTGGCCGACTGACACCCGGCCCCGATCCCGTCCCGGGATCCCGGGCAGGAAACCGGAGCCCCGCAATGG
The DNA here is from genome assembly GCA_007123625.1 of Paracoccaceae bacterium. GTDB lineage: Bacteria > Pseudomonadota > Alphaproteobacteria > Rhodobacterales > Rhodobacteraceae > Rhabdonatronobacter. The sequence continues at coordinate 2,988 of SKKS01000293.1, read as the reverse complement.
ACAAGCAACAACAATTCAACATCTGGTATTTCGTGGCCGCCTTTCTGGCCCTCCTGCTGTTCCAGAGCTGGCTCTCCTCCGCCCAGGTGACCGAGCGCATCCCCTACAGCCGCTTTCTCGAACACCTCGAAGCCGACCGCATCGCCGACGTCACGGTGCGCGCCGAACAGGTGCAGGGCCGCTACCGCGACCCCATCGACGGCCATACCCATTTCGTCACGAACATCGTACCTGCGGACCTGACCGAGCGGCTGGAGCGCTCGAACGCACAATTCGACGGCACGGTCGAAAACACGTTCCTGACCATGGTGCTGTCCTGGGTCATCCCGATCGCGCTGATCCTGGCGGTGTGGATGTTCGTCTTCCGCCGCTTCGCCGAACGTCAGGGCATGGGCGGCATGATGAATGTCGGCAAGTCCAAGGCCAAGGTTTATGTGGAACGCAACACCGGCGTCACCTTCGACGACGTGGCCGGCGTGGATGAAGCCAAGGCCGAGTTGAAGGAGATCGTCGATTTCCTGACCGAGCCCGAGAAATTCGGCCGCCTGGGCGCGCGCATCCCCAAGGGCATCTTGCTGACCGGCCCGCCGGGGACCGGCAAGACCCTGTTCGCCCGTGCCGTGGCAGGCGAGGCTGGCGTGCCGTTCTTTTCGATCTCGGGGTCTGAATTCGTGGAAATGTTCGTGGGCGTCGGTGCGGCGCGGGTGCGGGACCTGTTCGAGCAGGCGCGCAAGGCCGCGCCCTGCATCATCTTCATCGACGAGCTGGACGCCTTGGGCAAGCGGCGCTCCATCGGCGGGCTCGGTGGCGGGCATGATGAAAAGGAACAGACCCTGAACCAGCTTCTGGCCGAACTCGATGGGTTCGATCCGCGCGAGGGGATCGTGCTGCTGGCCGCGACCAACCGCCCCGAAATCCTGGACCCGGCCCTGATGCGCGCGGGGCGCTTCGACCGGCAGGTGGTGGTGGACCGCCCCGACAAGACCGGGCGCGCCGCCATCCTGCGGGTGCATCTGCGCAAGATATCGCTGGAGCCTGATCTGGATGTCGATGCCGTCGCCGCGCTGACACCGGGATTCACCGGCGCCGAACTGGCCAATCTGGTGAACGAAGCCGCCATCCACGCCACGCGACGGGCCGGCGAAAGCGTGACGATGGAGGATTTCACCTCGGCGCTGGAGCGGGTGGTGGCCGGGATGGAGCGCAAGGGTCGGCTGCTGAACCCGAAGGAGCGCGAGACCGTGGCCTGGCACGAAATGGGCCATGCTTTGGCCGCAGCTACCCTGCCCGGCGCCGATCCGGTGCACAAGGTCTCGATCATCCCGCGCACCATCGGCGCGCTGGGCTATACCCTGACCCGCCCGACCGAGGACCGGTTCCTGATCACGCTGGCGGAACTGGAGAACCGCATGGTCATGCTGCTGGCGGGTCGCGCGGCCGAACAGATCGCCATGGGAGAGATTTCGACCGGCGCGGCGGACGACCTGATGCGCGCAACTGATATCGCCCGCCAGATCGTCACCCGCTTCGGCATGGACCCCGACCTGGGCCAGGCCGTGCTGGAGCCCGAGCGCGGCGGCTATCTGGGCGAGGACAAGGTCAGCTACGCCCCGCGCGCGCATTCCGAAGCCACCGCGCGCGAGGTCGATCTTGCGGTGCGCGCAGCGCTGGACCGTGCCTATGCCCGCGCGCTGGACCTGCTGGAATCGCGCCGGGCCGATCTGGACGCGGGCACGAAACTGCTTCTGGAGCGCGAGACCATCACTCCCGAGGACTTCCCGCCACTGCGCCCCGCGCGCGCCGCGGCGGCATGAGGCGCAGATTCGCAAGAAAAAAAGGGGGGCGCTGCCCCCTCGGCCTTGCGGCCTCACCCCCCGGAGTATTTTTGGCAAGATGAAGGCAGGGGCCAGGGACTGTCGCGGAGGCTGCGCACCGAGCGCGCACTCAGCGGGCGGCGGCGGCTTCCATGGCCGGGCGAATACGGTTGGCCACAATGTCGCGGGTGATGGGGCCGGCGAAGCGCAGCATCACCGTGCCGTCCCCGGCGATCACATAGGTTTCGGGCACGCCGTAAAGCCCCCAGTCAAGCGCCATGCGCCCGGTGGCGTCGGCGCCGATGGCGGCGAACGGATCGCCCAGTTCGTCCAGGAAATCGAGCGCCCGGCCCGGGTCGTCGCGGTAGTTCACCCCATAGACGGGCACCTCCTGCGCCAGATCCTCGAGCAACGGGTGTTCGGCGCGGCACGGCGCGCACCAGCTGGCCCAATAGTTGACCAACTTCACCTCTCCGTCGCGCAGGGTGGCGTCGTCAAAGAGCGTCTTGCCTTCAAGTTCGGTCAGCACCACCGGCGGCGCGGGGCGGCCTTCGCGGGCCGAAGGCAGCGCATCGCGGTCCTCGCGCAGGTTGCCGAAGTAGAACAGCGCCGCCAGCGCCACAAAGACCAGCGGCGGCAGCGCCATGAGGGGTTTGAATTTCATTCGTTGCGTTCCTGTCGTTGCTCGATCTGATCAAGCTGGGCGCGCACGGCGCGGGCGCGCAGCCAGTACCAGACCGAAAGGCCCGCCAGCAGCACCAGCGACACCGCATAGGCCGAGAGCACTTCGGTTGCGTAGCGTCCAAGATCGGGGATCATGCCATACGCTCCCGTGCGACCAGCGCCTTCATCCGGCGGGCGCGGATTTCGGTACGGGTGCCGGCCAGCACAAGCGCCACGAAGATCAGCACGAAACCGGCCATGGAGACGTAGAGCGGCGCCTTGTAAGCCCAGTCCACCCGTGTGCCCGATTGCAGCGAAAGCGACGCGCCTTGATGGAGACCCTGGCTCCAGAAGAACGCGGCATAGCGCGACAGCAGCGCAAAGACCGTGCCGACAAGGCACAGCACCGCCGTCAGATCCGCGCCGGTGTCCGGATCTTCGACCGCCGCCCAGAGCGCAATGTAGCCCAGATAGAACAGGCACAGGATCAGGAAGCTGGTCAGCCGCGGAT
>SKKS01000489.1 GCA_007123625.1 Paracoccaceae bacterium | reverse complement strand
CTCTTTGCGAACCTTCTGGGGCTGATCCCCTTCGCCTTCACCACCACTTCGCATATCGCGGTGACGGCGGTGCTGGCGTTGACGGTGTTCATCTCGGTCACGGCGCTGGGCTTCATCCTCCATGGCACGAAATTCCTCAAGCTGTTCTGGGTGGACAGCGCGCCGCTGCCGCTGCGCCCCGTTCTGGCGCTGATCGAGGTGATTTCCTATTTCGTCCGCCCCGTCAGCCATTCCATTCGTCTTGCCGGGGCCATGATGGCCGGGCATGCGGTGGCCAAGGTGTTCGCGGGCTTCGCGGCGGCCCTTGGCGCGGCCTTCTTCCTGCCGATCCTGGCGGTGACCGCGCTCTATGCGCTGGAGCTGCTGGTGGCGGTGATCCAGGCCTATGTCTTTACCATCCTGACCTGCGTGTACCTGAAGGACGCGCTGCACCCCGTGCACTGACCCCTCGGGGACCGGTCCGGCAACCAATCCACTGACTTCCAACGTAAGGAGAAACGATCATGGAAGGCGAACTCGTACAAATGGGCGCATACATCGGCGCGGGCCTGGCATGTCTGGGCATGGGCGGCGCCGGCATCGGTGTGGGCCATGTGGCCGGGAACTACCTTGCGGGTGCGCTGCGCAACCCCTCGGCAGCACCGGGGCAGACGGCATTCCTCTTCATCGGCATCGCCTTTGCCGAGGCTCTGGGCATCTTCTCGTTCCTGGTTGCCCTGCTGCTGATGTTCGCTGTCTGAGCGACACCCTCGGTTTTCCTTACGGCCGGGTGGCAGGGGCGACCCTGACACCCGGTGAATTCAGGATCTGAAAGGGACCCCATGGCAGAACCAGCCCAGGACGCGGTCGGCATGCCGCAGCTTGATTTCACGACCTTCCCCAACCAGATTTTCTGGCTGCTGGTCGCTATGATCGCGCTTTACATGATCCTTTCGCGGGTCGCCTTGCCGCGTATCGGTGCCGTCCTTGCGGACCGGCGCAGCGCGATCACGGCCGATATTGCCGCCGCCGAGGATGCCAAGCAAAAGGCCATCGCCGCCGAGGAAGCTTATCACAAGGCGCTGGCGGATGCCCGGGCCGAAGCCGGGCGGATCGTCGATCAGGCGCGTACGGAAATGCAGCGCGAGGTTGATGTTCAGCTGGCCAAGGCCGAAGCCGAAATCGCCGCGCAGACCGCCGAGTCCGAGCAGCGCATCCGCGAGATTCGCGCCAGCGCCATGGACATGGTCGCCGAGGTTGCGCGCGACACCGCCAGGGAAGTTCTGGGCGTGTTCGACGTCACGGCCGACGCCCGCACGATCAATGCCGCTGTGACCGCGCGGATGAAGCAGGGGAGCGCATGATGAAACGTCTGGTTGCTCTGATAATGCTGGCGGCAACGCCTGCGATGGCGGCGGGGGAGTATCCCTTCTTCTCGCTGCGAAATACCGACCTGATCGTGCTGGTCGCCTTCGTGATCTTCGTGGGCGTGTTGTACTATTTCAAGGTTCACGAGATGATCCTTGGCCTGCTGGACAAGCGCGCCGATGATATCCGCTCGGAACTGGACGAGGCACGCCGCTTGCGCGAAGAAGCGCTCAGCGTGTTGGCGTCGTTCGAGAAGCAGCAGGCGGAAGTCAAGGACCAGGCCGCGCGGATTGTCGAGCGCGCCCGCGAGGATGCGAAGATCGCCGTCGAGCAGGCCGACAAGGAAATGCGAGCCGCGCTGGCGCGCCGTGTGAAGGCCGCGCAGGACCAGATTGCGTCAGCCGAAGCGGCTGCTGTGCGCGAGGTCCGCGAGAAAGCGGCGCGCGTGGCGATTGCCGCAGCGGGCGACGTGATTGCCAGCACTCTGAGCGATGCCGATGCGAGTGCCCTGATCCAGTCGTCGATCCAGACGGTGGAACAGCGCCTGCACTGAGGATCAGCTTGTTGCGGCACGCTCCAGGACCCGGCCCCGTGCCGGGTCTTCTGCTTTTCTGCGCGTTCGTTTTGCAGGGAAGGGCGCCCGGGTGCTACATGCCGCGTGCGTGTTCGTAGCGTAATTGGGCAATCGCCTCGTTCCGTTCGGAACGCTTCAGGTCCTGCAGCGTGTATTCCACGAAATCCAGATGCGCAGAAACGGCGACGCGGGCGGCAGCGGAATCGCGTTCCTGCAAGGCGGTGTTGATCGCCCGATGCTGCGCCAGCAGGTCATCGCGCGTGGCGCGTTGCTTGAACATCATCTGGCGATTGTAGAAAACACCTCGCTGCAATAGATCGAACATGGCGCGCATCATATGCAGCATGATGATATTGTGCGAGGCTTCGACGATCGACAGATGGAACTCGGCGTCCAGCCGGGCTTCGTCCGCCGGGTTGCGCTTGCTGTGGGCGGCTTCCATCTTTTGGTAGAGTGTGTCGATTACCTTGAGGTCAGTCTCTGACCCGTAACGTGCGGCGCGTTCGGCGGCCATGGATTCAAGGTCTCGCCGGAAGCTGATGTAATCGAACAGCGCTTCGTCGTGGCTGGCGAACAACTCGATCAGCGCATCCGAGAACGCGGAGCCAAGCACCTCGGACACGAAGACGCCCGAACCGGCGCGCGAATGCAACAGGCCACGATCCTGCAATTCGGCCACTGCGTCGCGCAGACTGGGGCGTGACACGCCCATCTTGTCGGCCAGATCCCGTTCTGCAGGCAGCCGCTCGCCGGGCCGCAGGATGCCGCGCAGTATCAGCAATTCGATCTGCTGCACCACCGACTGCGACAGCTTTTCGGCCTGGACTCGCTGGAATGGCATGGGGAACCCTCTGGATATTGGTAAAAAGATATGACCAAGGGCGTGGCAAGGCAACAGGCATGTCAGTTAAAAGGGCCACCCTGGGGAGGGTGACCCTTGCCGCCATCCAGGGTGGTCTTGGGTGCTGCGATCAGCTGTTCGGTCGAATGATGATTTCCACCCGACGGTTCTGTGCGCGCCCGGCGGCGGTGGAATTGTCGGCGATCGGCTGGGTCAGGCCGCGCCCGACGGCGCTGATACGTTGCCCCGGCACACCTGCGTTGCGCAGCACAGCCGCGACCGAACCCGCCCGCCTTTCCGAAAGCGACTGGTTATAGGCCGCCGCCCCGGTGTTGTCGGTGTGCCCGATCACGAAGATCTGGCTGTTGGGGTTGTCGATCAGGTTGCGCGCAATGATCTGCAGGTCACGCTGAAGGTCCGGACGCACCACTGCGCTGTCCACCGCGAACAGGATATCCTGCGGCAGGGTCAGCACGATTTCGTTGCCGGTGGTGCGCACGTCCACGTTGGCGCCCAACTGGCGGCGCAGATCCTCGGCCTGGCGGTCCATCTCGCGCCCGACCAGCGAACCGGTCAGCCCGCCGATGGCGGCGCCCACCAGCACCCGGTCGCGGTGTCCGCCGGTCGCGGCGCCAATGGCGGCACCGGCCGCAGCGCCGGTCAGCGCCCCCGGCACGACGCGGCTTTGTGTGTTCTCGGGATTGACGCACCCGGCCAGAGCAAGGGCCGAGACACCGAGTATGAGGGAACTGACAGCGAGCTTCATGGCGTACCTTTCAGGAAACCGGATTTCGCGCTTACACGCGACACTTTACATAACAACGCTTCAACCTGGCAAACAGTTCCCTGTGCCAATGCGATACCCTGCGCCAGAACACAATGGCGCGATTCCGCCTATTGGGCAGCGTCCAGACGCGCAGATTCCCAGCCCAGAAGCGCGCGCTTCAGCGGCAGCCCCCAGTGATAGCCTCCCATGCCGCCACTTGCGCGCAGACAGCGGTGGCAAGGGATCAGGAAGGCCAGCGGGTTGCGCCCGACAGCCGTGCCGACCGCTCGCGCGGCGCCCGGTGCGCCGATATGGCGGGCGATCTGGCCATAAGTGGTTACATGCCCCGAGGGGATCCGCAAAAGCGCCTCCCACACCTGGATCTGGAAGGGGGCGCCGATCAGCATCAGGCGCGCCTCGCCCCGCCCGGCGAAGGCGGCTTCGACCCAGGGCGCGGCGGCGTCCGGGTCGTGGATGTGCTGCGCTTCTGGCCACCGGTGGGCAAGGTCGTCGAAGGCGGCGTCGCGGCCCATGTCATCGACAAAGGCCAGCCCGCACAGCCCGCGATCAGTGGCGATGGCCAGAACTTCGCCAAAGGGCGAGGGGAACCAGCCGTGCCGCAGGATCAGCCCCGCACCTCCGCGCGCCACATCTCCCGGCGCCATCGACTCCCACCGAAGAAACAGGTCATGCAGGCGCCCGGTCCCCGACAGCCCCGTGGCAAGACTGGTTTCCAGCGTGCTCGCGCGGTCGCGCAGAAGCATACGCGCATGCTGCAAGGTCAGGTATTGCTGATAGCGTTTCGGCGACACGCCGACCCATTGGCTGAACACCCGCTGGAAGTGCGCGGCGCTCATGCCCAGCTCTGCGGCAAGCTCGGGCAGGCTCCGTTCCGTGCCGCCGGGCGCGTCGATCAGCGCGATGGCGCGGCGGATGACGGCGTAGTGATAAGCGCTTTCGGGCGTGTCGGAGGCAGGAGCGTGCTGGAGCATGAGGCAGGGTTCCGGTTGCGATGTTCTGGCATCCTAGCGCGGCGCGGCGCGCGCGACGACCCGAATCCTGCGCGAAGATTGTGGCGCGTGCGGTGTGGCGCTGTGGCGCCCCTTTCAACCGGGGCCGCTTTGGGCTACACCGCAGCGAACCGAAACAAGGAGGCCGGAATGGGCTACAAGGTCGTCGTCGTGGGCGCCACGGGCAATGTGGGCCGCGAAATGCTGAACATACTCGCCGAGCGCGAATTCCCGGTGGACGAGATTGCGGTGCTTGCCTCGCGCCGCAGCATGGGCACCGAAGTCAGCTTCGGCGACCGCACGTTGAAGTGCAAGGACCTCGACACTTTCGATTTCACTGGCTGGGATATGGCGTTCTTTGCCATCGGATCGGACGCCACCAAGAAATATGCCCCCGGCGCCGCCAGGGCCGGGTGCGTGGTGATCGATAATTCGTCGCTGTACCGCTATGACCCGGACGTGCCGCTGGTGGTCCCCGAGGTCAATGCCGCGGCGGTCGAGGGCTATGCCAAGAAGAACATCATCGCCAACCCGAACTGTTCCACGGCGCAGATGGTGGTGGCACTGAAGCCGCTGCATGACCGCGCGCGGATCAAGCGGGTGGTGGTCAGCACCTATCAGTCGGTTTCGGGCACCGGCAAGGATGCTATGGATGAGCTTTGGAACCAGACCAAGGGTATGTTCGTCCCGGGTCAGGAGGTCGCGCCGAGCGTCTATCCCAAGCAGATCGCGTTCAACGTGATCCCTCATATCGATGTGTTCATGGAGGACGGCCAGACCAAGGAAGAATGGAAGATGGTGGCCGAGACCAAGAAGATCATGGATCCGGCCATCAAGGTCACCGCGACCTGTGTCCGGGTGCCGGTCTTCGTGGGCCATTCCGAGGCGATCAACATCGAATTCGAGGATTTCCTGGACGAGGACGAGGCGCGCGACATCCTGCGCGAGGCGCCCGGCGTTCTGG
>SKKS01000439.1 GCA_007123625.1 Paracoccaceae bacterium | reverse complement strand
TGCGGCGCTGCCAGCAGCCCCACTTTCGGCGTGACCGAGGCCGCGACGTCGCCCAGCCCCATGCGGCGCCCGGCCTCGATCCGCACCGCCTCGATCCGTGCCAGCAGCGCTGCATCGGCGTCGATTTCCGCCTTGGTCTCGGCCCCGGTCAGCCCGAAGGCATCGGCGCGCGCGATCATCATCGGCATGGTCACGTCGATCAACGTCACCGCCACCCCGTCGATCACGTCGCGCGCGGCGCCCGTGGGCAGCATCGCGCCACACAATGTGCCGACCGTGTCCATGAAGTTCAGATGCACGGGTGCCGCCGTGCCGGGAATGCCGTCGATTGCGGCGTCGCCGTCATAACTGACCCGCCCGCCGGGGGTTGCGATAACGGCTTCGACCCGCGCGCCGGTGTTGACGGCGCGGATGCGCAGGCGGGTTTCATCGCCCTGTGGCTGGACGATCCCCATCTCCAGCGCCGCGGCCCCCACGCCGGACAGGATGTTGCCGCAGGTGGGGCGGAAATCCACGTCCAGCGCCGTGGTGGGGGACACCTGGGCAAAGAAGTAGTCCACATCCGCCCAGCCGTCGCTGCCCGCCGACAGCATCGCGACCTTGTTCGTCACCACCTGCCCGCCGCCCATCCCGTCGGCATTCACGGGCTGGCCCGCGCCCATGGCGGCGTTGAGCACGCCTGCGAGGGTTGCGCGGTCCTGTGGCAGATCACTTTGGCGGAAATACAGCCCGCGCGAGGTGCCCCCGCGGATCAGCAGGAAGGGAATTGCGGTCTGGGTCATGGTCGTCCTTGTCAGCTGAAGGGCCAGGGCAGGCGATAGAGGTCCTGCAGCACCCCTCCCGGAAAGCGCATGTTAAGCGAATACGCCAGCGTCAGGATGAAGCCCGCAGCACCTGTGGTCAGGAGTGCGGTCATCAGCCAGCTTGCCCGCGCGCGAAACTGCAGGAAGGTCACGAAGAATACCACCAGCGCGATGAAGAAGCCGAAAACGGCGGTCAGCGCCACCAGCGCGGCCAGCCAGAACAGGCTGGCAAGCATGCTGCGTTCGGGGCGTTCCTCGTCGGTGCCGATGCCCGCTTCGGCATCCACGGCCGCAGGCGTGTTGTGGCGCCCGAACACGAGAAAGCCGATCAGCAGCAGCGTAAAGGCGCCGCCCGCCAGTGCCATCATCAGCGGGAAAACCTGCCCGAGGAAGGACTGCTGCAGCGCGTCCAGCACCGCCAGCACGAAGCCCGCCAGCATCAGCCCGGCAAAGGCTAGCTGCGGCCAGCGCGCGCGGATGTTGTCGGACAGCCCCGACCCGTGCGAGGGTTCCTCGGCCAGCACCTCGTCGCGCGACGACGACGTGACCTTGGCGCGGATGCCCAGCCAGATGGACACGGCGGTCAGGGCGATGATGATCATGACACCGGTGCGGGTCAGGAACCCCCAGCCATAGAACTGCACCGCCTGATAAAGGTAAGTCTCGGCCTGCGTGGCCAGCACGAAGCCGATCAACAGTGCCGGGCGCGGCCAGCCGAAACGGCGCATGTAGATGCCCAATGCCCCCATCACCAGCAGCGCCAGCAGGTCCTCGATGATCCGCGTGGCCTGGAATGCGGCAAAGCTGATCACGACGATCATGAAGGGCGCCAGCAGCTTGAAGGGAATCAGCGTCAGCCGCGAGATCGGCACCGCCAGGAGGATGCACAGCCCCGCGCCGAACACATTGGCCAGCGCCAGCGACCACACGATGGTATAGGTCAGGTCAAGGTTGGTGCCCACCATCGACGGCCCCGGCTGGATGCCCAGCAGCACCATGCCGCCCAGAAACACCGCCATCGCCCCGCCTCCGGGAATCCCGAACAGCAAAGTGGGCAGCAGGCCGCCGCCTTCCTTGGCGTTGTTGGCGCTCTCAGGCGCGATCACACCACGCACGTCGCCTTGCCCGAAGCGGGGGTTGTCCTTGGTCGATTGCACGGCGTGGCCATAGGCGATCCAGTCCACCACCGTACCGCCCAAGCCCGGAATCGCCCCGATCAACGCGCCGATGGACGAGCAGCGCAGCGTCAGCCACCAGTAGCGGATCACATCGCGGATCCCGGCGAACCACCCCGAGCCAAGTCCCTTGTTCCCGGCGATCGAGCGGTCGCGGCGCAACAGGTCCACGATTTCCGGCACCGCGAACAGGCCCAGCCCGATGATCACCAGCGGGATGCCGTCGTAGAGGTAGTCCACGCCATAGACCATGCGGAACTCGCCCGTGGCCGGTGCCCCGCCGATGGACCCGATCACCAGCCCGATCCCACAGGCCGCGAGTCCCTTGACCAGGCTCTTGCCCGCCAGCACGCCGACCATCGACAGCCCGAAGACCGAGAGCATGAACAACTCGGCCGAACTGAACGACAGGATCACGGGGCGCGCCACCAGCACGAAACCCGTCAGGATGACCGCGCCGACAAGCCCGCCCACCAACGAGGCGAAGAACGCCGCCGAAAGCGCGCGCGCGGCCTCGCCGTTGCGGGACATGGGAAAGCCGTCCAGCACCGTTGCCTGGCTTGCCGATGACCCGGGTATGCCCATCAGCACGCTGGCGAACGTGTCGGATGTGGGTATGACCGCGATCAGCCCGATCAGGAGCGCCAGCGCGCTGGTGGTGTCCAGCCCGTACAGGAACGGCAGCACCAGCGACAGCCCGGCAATACCGCCAAGCCCCGGAAACACCCCGATCATAAGACCCACGATCACACCCAGCATCATGTAGCTGATGTGCTGGACGGTCAGGATGTCGGTGAGGGCGCTGAGAAAAATGTCGAGCATGGCAGGTCCCGTCAGCCGGGCCGACCGGGCCACGCGATGGCGCGGCAGCGGTGGGCGGTTGCGCGCGTCGTCTGCAGACAGGCCCCGGCATCAGGGCCGGGGCCTGTCCTGTTATGATGGCGTCAGGCGTGGCCGTTCAGTCGCCCAGCCGGACGTTGTATTCGTCCTGCAGCATGTTCACCACCAGAGCCCGCACCTCGGGGTCGATGGTGGTCCCGGCGCGGAACAGCGCCTCGGCGGCACCGTCGGTCACCTGTTCGTACGAACCGAGCGCGGCCTCGAAGGACTCCAGGTACTCGGGGTCGGCAAAGACATCGCGCCACGCCTGGCGATAGGTCTCGACCAGTTCGTCCGAGGCGCCTTCAGGCAGCACGACCATCTTCTGCGCGGCGAAACCGGCGGTGTTGAACGCCTTGTAAGCGTCATATAGCGGGCCCGACGGTGCTTCGCCGTGGACCATCTCGTACACCTCTTCCAGGATCGGCAGATCGGGGAAGGTCGGATCGCGCTGCGGGTTGCCGTCTTCGTCCAGCACGCCCCAGCTCATCAGTGGCACCGCCTCGCCCGCTTCGACCAGCGGGGTGACGTTGTTGATATACGCCGACGAGGTCTGGTAATCGATGTTGGTCTCGCCGCGCTCGAACGCCAGACGGCCATCGCCGCGCCCGCCGAAGCCGAAGACATAGTTCACATCCAGACCCAGCAGCCGGAACGCCAGCATCGGCACCAGATCGAGCGAAGTCGCGCCCTGGCTGGCATAGGTCAGGCGCTGCCCGACCAGATCGCCGATTTCCTCGACCGAGGAAATGCCGGTCGAGGGAGAGGCATAAGCCACACCGCCTGTCGGGCCGACCATGACCACCGACCAGTCCTGATACTCGTACCGCACGCGCGGGTCACCCAGCAGATAGGGGAATTGCGTGGACCCCGAAGTACCGAGGATCGTCCGCCCGTCGGCCTGGGCGCGGGCGGCGAACAGGTTGGTGCCGCGGGTCGAGCCGCCGCCGGGTTCGTTCACAACCGCGACGGTGGGGTTGCCGGGCAGATGTTTGGACAGGAAGGGGGCGTTGAAGCGCGCCCAGGTGTCCGAGCCGCCGCCGGTGCCGAACGGAATGATCCATTCGATCGTCTGCCCCGAAAAATCGACTTGCGCCTGTGCCGTGCCGGGCAGGGCAAGGGTGGCTGCGGTGACGGCCAGTGCGCCAAGAGCTGCGCGCCGCGTGAAGCGGGTGATGTCGGTCATGGTATCTCCTCCCGTTATGCGTTCACATCCGCCGCCGTTCCGAAGCCCGGGCCGCGAAGGGCCGGGCGCACAGGCGACCGCGAAGTGTTGCGCTTTCTATGTGGCAATACTGTCGGTAAGCTGTCAAATGCCGATTTTCCGGGCGACACACCGGAAAGGCAGCACCGGACGGGGTCTGAACACGATGCGGATCGTGCTGATCGAGGACAATGCCATGCTGGCGCGCGCCGTGGCGCAGGCGCTCGAATCCGATGGCCATGCAGTCGACTGGCTGGGCTGCGGGGCCGAGGGCGCGGCCTTTCTGGCGCGTGAGGGCGGGGATCTGGCGATCATCGACATCAACTTGCCGGGCATGAGCGGGCTGGACATCATCCGCGATCTGCGCGCGCGCGGCGCCGCGATCCCGGTGCTGGCGCTGACCGCGCGCGACGGGCTGGAAGACCGGGTCCGGGGGCTGGACGCAGGCGCCGATGACTATGTGACCAAACCTTTCGAGATCGAGGAATTGCGCGCACGCGTGCGCGCCCTGGGTCGGCGGCGCGGGGCGATTCGCATCTCTTCCGAGAGCTTCGGCGCGCTGGTCTTCGACCGTCAGGCGCGCCAGCTGTCGGCACCCTGGGGCGAGGTGACGCTGTCGCGGCGCGAAATGGCACTGTGGGAGGCGCTGAGCGATCAAGCCGGGCGCGTGATCTCGAAATCCGCGCTGTGCGACCGGATCTACGGCACCGGCGCCGATGTCGAGGAGAACGCCGTCGAGTTGCTGGTCTCCCGGCTGCGACGCAAGGTCGATGGCGGCGGCGTGCAGATCCGCACGATCCGGGGTCTGGGCTACATGCTCAAGCCCGAGCGACCACAATGAACGCCCCGTCAGCGGGCGCGGGCGCGAACAGTCGCGTGCGCAGCCTGCGCGCGCGCCTGTTCGTGATGATCGTGCTGCCGCTGGTGGTGGTCGCGGTCGCGGCCAGCGCCATGCGCTATGTGCAGGCGCGCGACATGTCGACCGAACTTTATGACCAGACGCTCAAGGTCGTCGCCCACGCCGTCGCGCGCGAAGTGGTGCTGACGCAAGGCGATGTGCTGGCCGATGCGCTGCTGGATTCGCTGGTCGGCGCCATCGGGGACCCGGTGTATTATCAGGTGTCGGCGGCGGGCGGGCGATTCATCGCGGGCTACAGCGATGCGCCGGTGGATCCGTTGCCTGCGGACCTTCCGGGCGGGGAGCCTGTGTTCTTCGATGCCAGCTATCTGGGCGATCCGGTGCGCGTGGTGATCCAGCGCGAGTTCATCGCCGACCCGGTGTTCGACGGCTGGACCACGGTGCAGGTCTGGCAGACGGTGCGCCAGCGCGAACGGCTGAGCTTGATGCTGCTGTTGCAGGCAGGCGCCATGCTGGCGGCGGTGGTGCTGGCCGCGGCGCTGCTCGTGTGGTTCGGGATCAACCGGGGGCTGGCGCCGCTGGCG
>SKKS01000349.1 GCA_007123625.1 Paracoccaceae bacterium | reverse complement strand
TATCACGGCACGACGAACGCCGTCGTGATGCCTATGGTGCTGGAGTTCAACCGCCCCGCGATTGAAGACCGGATCGTGCGCGCGGCGGCTTATCTGGGGATTTCGGGCGGGTTTGACGGGTACTATGCGCATGTGATGGAATTGCGCGCGGCCCTGTCCATCCCGGCGTCACTGGGCGCGCTGGGGGTCGAGGCCACGCGACTGGACGCGTTGACCGAGATGGCGCTTCTGGACCCGTCCTGCGGCGGCAACCCGGTGGAGCTGACCCGCGACAATACCCGCGCCCTGTTCGAGGCCTGTCTGTAGCGCCCGGGTGGCAGGGCTTCGCTGTGGCCAACCGGGCAAAGGCGCAGGGCCATGTCCTGCGCCGGGGCTATCGCACCGGTTCCGGCCAGCAGGCGGGTATCTGCACCCTGCACAACCGGTAGGGCAGGCGTGGGGTTTTCCCGACACGGGCCCGCGAAGATCAGCCGTCACATTCCGCAGGCATCGACCACATAGGCGCACCAGGCTTCGGGCGGGGGCGGCGCTGTGGGGTCGAGATAAGCGATGCCCGGCGCAAAGCGGGGCCGGACCAGAGCGACCTCGGACAGGGTTTGCGGCAGCATGTTCATGCGGAAAGGCGGCTCGTAGGACAGCGCGCCCTCGACCATCAGCAGGGTTTCGCCGGGGCTGATCGCAGGGATCGCGTCACGATAGGCGGCGTTCAGCACGACATCATCCAGCGCGAGAGGCACCGCCGGGCTGCCATGACTCCAGACCACGCGAAATTCATCGCGCACGTCATCCCAGCCGATCAGGGACATGCGCACCCGCAGGGCCTGATCAGTGTCGGTCATCCGCTCCATGAACCCGAAAACCCCGTCCAGATAGTCCGGTGTCAGCGCATTCCCCGATGCCCGCGAAACGATATCCGCCGCCGTGTGAACCGATTTCTGCAAGCTTGTCTGATGGCGAAACACATCCGTGAAGGTGAAGGCCGCCGTCAGCGCCCAGATGACCAGCGGCAAGACAAGCACTGTCTCGACGCTGATCGAGCCGTCCGTGCGCTGCAAGAGGCGCGCCGCGCGCCCGCGTCCGATCCGGCATAGTCTCTGGTGAAATTTCTTAGTCATTCGTTCACAAACCCCGTTGTCGCGCGGATGGAAAACATGCCTGCTGCATCCAGTGGCAGTTGCAGACCCAGCGTCGTGGTCGGAAAGATCGGGCGCACCAGATAGCAGCCGCGCAGATACATCACGCTTTCGCCCGCGCCCACGGTAAACTGCGTGACGGGGGTGATATCCTTGGCCAGATCGATGCACGCCGTATCTCTGGGGGGCAGGGTCCATGTCTGGGTGTCGATGCTGCGCATTTCCAGCAACAGGCGCGTCTCGCAACCCGCCAGCATGATCGACCGTTCGCAGACCCGGGCGCGGAATTCCGGTTGCGTCGTGCCCGGCGACAATACGCCCAGACGCACATCGCGCACCGCAAGGTCCATCGCGCGTTCAAGCGCGACGCGTTGCAGCGACACGAACCCCGCCTCGGCCCCCATGATCAGCAACGTGATCATGATCGGGAACAGGATCGCGAATTCCACCGTCGCCGACCCGTCCGTCCGGCGCCAGAACCGCGCGCGCCGCCACCCCACCAGAAAAGCGCCCCTCATTGAACAAGCCTCAGCGCCTGGATAGAGGTGGCAATCGCTCTGAAAGCGCGGTCCAGGTCCAGCCCCTGCGCATTGAAGAAATGCCCCGGACTTGTGGCGCAGCGGCGCATTTCATCCTGACCGCGCGAATCCGTCTCAAAGGCAATGGTATAGATGATCACGCCATTTGCCCGGGCAAGCGCACAGGTCGTGTCGAAATCCGCCGAATTCTGCGCGCGGTTCGTGATCTCCCGACGCCGGTTGCTGTTCAGGGCCGCAATATGCGTGGAATCAAGCTCGTCCTGCTCCTTGGTTGTGGGATAAACTCCGTCACGGCCGTAAATGCTGCTGTTGCGGCGTCTGGGGCGAACCTGCTCGGTGATGATGCCATCGGTCATCAGAACGACAACTTTCATCGAATCGGGATCATCCCAGGCGGCGGGCCGGTTGGCAAATCCGGGATCGACGACGCCGCTGGCGGCCAGTTCGGCTGTCACCCAACGGCTGTCCGGGTCCAGCAAGGTGATCCCCCAGCGCATGCCGTAATGCGTCCCGGTTCCGTCATGCAGGCGCAGGCTGTTCAGATAAGCGTGCAGGTCGGCCTCCGAACTGGAATGATACTTGATCGAATTCGAGTCGTTCGGACACCAGCCCCAGTCCATATACGCCCAGTCGATGGCCCAATACATGAAATGAGGGGCTTGCGGCATGGTGCCGATATCGGGCAGGCCAGTGCTGTCGAACGTGCTGCGCGGCAGGTCAGGGCAATGCGAATAGGCATGCCACGCGGTTCCGCCCAACAGGTCGAACACCTGCTGGCCCGGATTGACCGTACCCGCATAGGGAACAATGGAAATGGTAATCGCGTCCGGGGCATCCGGGTTCAGCACGGTCGAGACGAACGTGCGCGCAGCCCCCCGCAG
This sequence comes from Paracoccaceae bacterium, assembly GCA_007123625.1. GTDB lineage: Bacteria > Pseudomonadota > Alphaproteobacteria > Rhodobacterales > Rhodobacteraceae > Rhabdonatronobacter. Next base: position 2,963 of record SKKS01000349.1, on the reverse strand, counting down.
CCGCTCGATGCGCGGCATTCCGCCACTATCGGTCCAGCGCATGGAACCCGAAATATCCAGCACCAGCACGATTTCCAGATTCGTCACCTCTTCGCGCGCGACGCTGGCCTCGTGGCTGGTAAATGTGTCGATCCCGACCCAGCGCACGAACAAGGTGTTCACGCCCGGTCGGGTCCGCACGGTCACGGTCGCAGAATTCAGCGCCTCGTCCACCTCCACCGACTCGAGAAACTGTGTCAGTTGCGCCTTCTCGAAATAGTCGCGCACCAGCGCTTCGCGGTCGCCGGTTTCGCGCAGGGTCGCGGCGGCAAGGCTGGCGCGGTCAGCCGTCGCCTGGACGCGGACGCGGGTGTTCTCGTAGCGCATGAAATCCACCGCCAACCCCGAGACCAGCAGAATGGCAATCAGCGCGAACAGGCCGAAGACGATCATTCCGCCATCACTGGCGCGCCAGAACCTCGTCCCCGGACACAGGTTGTTCAAGGTAACACATCGCATCTTTTTTCCCTGTCACATGCCTTAAAGAAGACCAGATCTGAATCGGTTTTGGTGCCGACTCACCTGACGCCAGGGCCACGAGACATCCACAAAAGCTGTTCTTGCCAACACCGGGTCAGCAAGTGCGCCTGACATGGGCAAACTTCAGAAAGATTTAAGGTGTTTTTGTGACACGCGACGGCGGCAACGTCGCCCCTTGCGGCACGCGGAAACAAACCGGCGTCACAGGCAGGGGTGTAGGGTTTGGCAGGACAATGCGCGCAGGTCGCGCGATCCGGAAAACCTTCGGCGCGCCCCCTCGACTGACCCACGCGCGCCGCAGGCTTTGCGGCCAGCGTTGCGCGCAGAATGCGCCGTGAACGCATCTATCGGCTTGACGGCGACGCCATCGCCAGAGACTCTGTATCCTGGGCGCCGCGACGGGCAGGCATGTCCGACGGGCAGGATACGCAGGGCCTGACCTGCGCAACAGGGGGGGATGATTTGTCGGCAAGACAACGCGATGTGCTGGGACAGACCGTGGCGATGAAGCTGGAAGCAGCCATCATCGCGGGCGAGCTGGAAGCGGGAACCCGCCTTGATGAAGTATCGCTTGCCGAACGCTATCAGGTATCCCGCACGCCCGTGCGCGAGGCGTTGCAGATCCTCGTATCCCGCTCGCTGGTCACACGGATGCCGTTTCGCGGCACGGTCGTCAGCGAGATCACGCCCGAGCGTATCAGCGAGTTGTTCGAGGCGATGGGCGAGGTCGAGGCGTTGTGTGGCCGCTTCGCCGCACAGCGCATGAGCATGCACGAACGCGCCCGTCTGGAAGCGTTGCACGAGGAAATGGGACGGATCATGGCCGCAGAGCAGATCGCGGCGTATGAAGCCGCGAATACCGAATTTCACCAGTTGATCTATCTGGGCGCGCGCAACAGCGAATTTCAGGGCATGGCAGAAGCGATGCGCCTGAAACTGGCCCCGTTCCGCCGCAGGCAACTGGCCGATCAGACCCGGATCTTGCGGTCCCACACGGAGCATTCGCAGATTGTCGAGGCCGTGATGCAACGCAATGGCGCTGCCGCCGACAAGGCGCTTCGCCGCCATCTGACCAGCGCCGCAAAGGCGATGCTGCTCCATTGGCGGGAGGTGGGCGCACAGGAGGGGGCAACCCTCAGCCGAAAGCCGACCACAGCATCCTGACAGATGTCAGGCACAAGAAAACCGCGAAGGCACGCTTGATCCAGATCGGCTCCAACGCGTGGGCAAGCCGCGCGCCCAGAGGGGCACAGGCCACCGACAGCGGCAGGATCAGTACGACGGCCACAAGGTTGACATACCCCAGCGAGGCCGGCGGACGCCCATCCACCCCAAGCCCCGCCACGATCATCGCCAGCGCGGCAGGCACCCCGATGATCAGCCCCAACGCCGCCGCTGTGCCTACGGCACGATGGACCGGCACGGAAAAGGCGGTCATCACCGGCACACCCAATGTGCCCGACCCGATGCCCATCATGGCCGATATGAACCCGATGCCCCCGGCCATTGCCGGTTGCGCGCCGCGTGCGCCCGGCAGGGCGGGCGCAAGGATGCGGGTCCGGGGCCGCGCCATGTTCCAGGCGACAAACAGGGCGATCACCCCGAACAGCACCAGCAGCGCGCGCCCCGAGACATACCCCGCCACCGCGCCCCCGGCCAGGGCCCCCACCGCCATGAAAGGTGCCCAGACGCGGAAAATGCCCATATCGACCGAACCGCGCGCATGATGCGCCCGCGCCGAAGAAAAGGCCGTCACCGCCACTGTCACCAGCGATGTGGCGACCGCGACCTGCATGCCCAGCCCTGCGGGAAACCCCAGCCCTGCAAAGACCCAGAACAGCACGGGCACGATGACGATGCCGCCCCCCACGCCCAGAAGGCCCGACAGCACGCCCGCGACGGCCCCGGTCGCCATGATCCCCAGCACCAGCGGCACGACGTCCGCGACATTCATCAATTCCATGTCAGAACCCCAGCGCCGCGCCATCGGCGCGCGGGTCGGCGGCGACCTCGATCACCCCGCCCGGATGCAGCGCCACACCGCCCGCATGGCCCGCCAAATCGCTATAGGCGGGGATCATCTCGACCTCGTGGCCCGCGTTGCGCATTGCCTCGACAAGGTCGGGCGGAAAGCGGTCTTCCAGTTTCAGGCTGGTCGTGGCGTCGCCCCATGTCTTGCCCAACAGCCAGCGCGGTGCGGTCACTGCCTGCTGCAAATCCTGCCCGAACATGGCATAGCGGGTGAACACTGCCGCCTGCGTCTGCGGCTGCCCCTCGCCGCCCATCGTGCCGTAAGCCAGCACGCGCCCATCCGCCAGTTGCGCAAGTGCGGGGTTGAGCGTGTGGAAGGGCCGCGCATGCGGGCGCAACTGGTTTGGCCCCGGTGCAAGGCTGAACCCCGCGCCCCGGTTCTGGAAAAAGACGCCGGTTTCGGGGCAGACCAG
>SKKS01000021.1 GCA_007123625.1 Paracoccaceae bacterium | reverse complement strand
GGAACCACCGCGAACACCAGCATCAGCGCTGCCACCGTGGCCAGCGCGGGCGGGTAGCGGCCCAACTGGTCGAACAGCGTGGTATCGGTGGCCCCGCTCGCCCCGCCGCGCGCCAGCAGCAGCGCCGCCGCAATCGAGATGATCACCGCAGGGATCTGGTTCACCAGCCCGTCGCCCACCGTCAGAATCGCATAGGTTTCGAACGCAGCGCCCAAGTCCATGCCGTGGATCAGCGTGCCGTTGATCAAGCCGACCACGATATTCAGCAGCGTGATCAGCAACCCCGCAACCGCATCGCCTTTGACGAACTTTGACGCCCCATCAAGCGAGCCAAAAAACGTGGTCTCGGCCTGTTCAGTCTCGCGCCGGGTCTTGGCCTCTTCGTGGGTGATGGCGCCTGCGGACATGTCGGCGTCGATGGCAAGCTGCTTGCCCGGCATCCCGTCAAGCGCGAAGCGCGCGCCCACCTCGGCCATGCGGCCCGCGCCCTTGGTGATAACAATGAAGTTGACGATCAATAGCACCAGAAAGATCACCACACCCAGGAACACGCTGCCAGACATGACGAAATTCGCGAACCCTTCGATCACGCCGCCGGCTGCGTGGGTGCCGGTATGACCCTCGCCGATGATCAGCTTGGTAGACGACACGTTGAGCGACAGGCGCAGCATCAGGGACGCCAGCAGAACCGTTGGAAAGATCGAGAAATCCAACGGGCGTTGGATGAACAGCGTGACCGTGAACATCAGGATCGCCAGCGCGAAGGACGCCGCCAACCCCAGATCGAGCACGATCGCGGGCACCGGCAGGATCATCATGACGATCACCGCCATCAGCGCCAGCGCCAGCAGCACCGTCGGACGATAAAGCGCGCGGATATCGAAGCTCATCGCCATGCCTCCAGCGCGATGGCGCCCGCCGACGCGGGCGCGGCCGGAACTGCGGATGGACGCGCGCCTGAAACGGCCAGTTGCGCCAGCAGAGAACCCGGCGCCTGCAGCCCCTGCTGCGCGGGCCCGGTATCGAACAACGCGCGCGCGCCTTCCGGGGCGACCCAGGTGCGCGCCCGCCCGGCCCGAATTGGTACGGGGGGCAGCGCTGCGGGCGCTTCACTTCGGGCAGCAGCCAGCGCAGTGTCGAAACGAGCGCGGTACTGCGTGGCGAGATGCGGCGTGGTCGAGTGATAGGCCCCCGCTGCGACCGACCACGACCCGTAGCGGGCATTCAGATCGGCCAGCATTCGCGCCGCGTAATCGGCGTTGCGGTCCGGATCAAGCATCTGGTCGAGCGAGGCAAATTGCGCCCCGTGCCAGCGGTAGTTGATCTGGAAACAGCCCAGGTCGATGTTGCGCCGCCCCTTCTGGACTGCGGAGCGCGCCAGTTCCAGCGCGTCGGCCCTGCTGCGCGGCCACGCACCCTGCCCCGCCATATTGATGGCCCAGGGCCAGGGACGAACCCTGCCGGTCCGATCGGCGCGCCCTGTTTCAACATGCGCCACGGCCAGCAGCACCGGTGCCGGCACGCCGTGGCGCTGCGCAGCGGTTCGGGCGGCGGCTTCGCACAGTCGGGACGCGGCGTCGCGCCCCTCGGCCAGCGCGGGGACCGATGCCAGCGCGGCGAACGCCGCAAGGGCAAGCAGCGCGCCTGGATGCGCGGGCATAATCCGCAGCCCACGCAGGGACGACTGCGCCGGAAGTTCCCGCATTCTGCGGTCCGGCCCGCGCCAGGGATACCGCCCGCAAGGGGACAGGCACGCTTTGATGCGCCGCCTTGCGGGTCTGGAAGCAGGGAATCCGATGCCGTTCTGGTGCATATGGCTCAACTTCTGCCTGAGGCCTGTGCAACCCTAAGGGCAAAGCTGTTGACAAAGGGTAACCATGAACGCGCGCGGGCCGCAGAATTCGCCGGTCGACAGGCGTCACCCAGATCAGGCGCGGGTCCTTGATCTTGCGATGATCTGAAGCGCCATTCCTCAGCGCGCCTCACCCGCAATCGCGTGCATCGCAGCGCGCAGGGCCTGCGCGAACTCCGCGCGCGCATAGAGGTCGTTGTGCCCGGCGCCCGGGACCGTCACATCGAACACCAGCTTCCCGGCGCGGTCGCGCAGGGGCGCGGTGCGCGCGGGCGGGATGACCGTGTCCGCCCCGGCGGCGATCAGTGCCACCGGCACCGTGACCTGCGCCAGATCCAAGCCCACCTCCATACGGTGGCGAAGCAGCCAGCGCACCGGAACCCAAGGGTAGTGCACCTGCACCAGTGCGCGCAGAGAATCGAACGGCGTGACCAGTACCAGCCCTGCCAACGGGCGCCGCGCAGCCAGATGCGTCGCAGGCCCGGCGCCCAGGCTCAGGCCCACGGCCACCACCTCGGGCACGGCGAGCGCGTCATGAATCGCCAGCGCATCATCCTTCAGCGCCGCCGCCGAAGGCCGCCCCCCCGATGGTCCGTAGCCGCGATAGTGAAAGACGACGATCCGGTGTGCAGGCAGGATCGCCCGCAGCTGCGCCGCCAGCGCATCGGCGGGCCACGCGTTGCCGCCAAAGCCCAGCACCACCGGCAGATCCGGGTCCGAACCCGGCAGGTCGACGCCAACCAGTTCGACGCCCCCTGGACGCGCCACGCGCAGCTCCTGCGCCCCGGCTGGCAAAGGGGTGACCGCGCCGCTCATGGCCCAGCGCGGAAAGATCAGCGCCGTCTGCGCAAGCGCCAGCAGCAACACCACGCCCGCGTAACACAGCACCAAAAACAGGATCAGTTTCAGGAGACCATTCATCGCCTTCCCCCCATCTGGCACCTTTTCGCCCTCTCTGAAGACGTGTGTCCAGACTGCAGGCTCTCGGCATACCATCCATGCGATCCAGGCGCATTTCATTCGGCCTGCCTTTGGCAAATTAGTGCCGAGCGGTGCCCGCATGTCGCGCCCACCCAAAGCGCAATTGACATCCGCCGACCGGCCTGTGCGCGTGCTCAGGATCTGCCCGGACCTTGGCATCACCATCGGGACACTGGGGCAAAGCATCTTCCATGAGCCGATGTGGCGCCTTGGCCATGCGCGACGCGGCGAACGCGGCGGGACGGAGGCAAGGGGGCGCAGCGTGCGGACCGATCAGCCGATCATCTTGTGGTCGTGGCCCAGGGTATCGTAGTGGCGCTTCAACCGTTGCAGCGCGATGCGCAGCACGATCTTTCCTGACCGCGCCGACCAGCCCAGTTGCCTCTCGGCGGTCTCCAACCCCTCGCGGTAGCAGCAGCAACGCAAGGCCATGTCTGCAAGGCCCGGGCCAAGCTCGCGCAGGGCCACCGCGACACGCGCGCGCGCGGCTCGCGCCCGGTCCAGCACACCGGCGCCGCCCCGCGCGCTCAGGGCGTCGGCATCCGCAGGCTCGACGTCCGCCAGAAGGCGCTCCCACGCTTCGGGGCAATCGACCGGGGTGCCGGTGCGGGCCAGTTCGAAATCTTCCTGCAGGCGTTCGGCGGCGGACACCAGAGCGGGTGCCAGGAACGGCACCCCGCCGCGATCACGCCTGCGTGCCAGCGCGGCGACCGGGCTTTCGGGCAGACCGTAGCGCATCCGGCGCACGCTGTCCCCGGCGCCATCATCCTTGGCACCGCCGACCGGGGATGCAGCCGCCGCCCGCCCGGCGGCGATCAGCCGTGCAAGCTCGGCGCGGCCTGCGGGCGCAAGCGCATAACTGACCACGCGCCCCGGACGCTTGCAGACAATCCATTCCTTGAGCGCGAAAGCCTCGGCCACCTGTCGGTCCATGATCGCCGTGCGCAGGGCATTGCCGTCGGCATCCTCGCGCATGACCACGGCCTTTTCCATGTCCGGGGCAATCGCCAGGATCGCCCCGGGGGCGGCCAGGAGTGGCAGGATACGCGGCGCGGCGTTTTCCAATGTCCGGGCATCGACGACGGAGGGCGTGGCCTCTCGGAGTGCGATTGTCATGGGTGGGCTGTCCTCTTGCTGCTGGCAGGGTGTCGCCGGTTCGGCCCGACCGCCAAGACGATTGAGCGCTTCGTCCACCAGCGGATCGTCCCGACGGTTTTCGAACCTGCGTACCTGTCGCAACACGGTCGAGGCATGGCAGCCCCGTTCGCGGGCAATCGCGCGCAGTGACTGCCCTTCGGTTATATGGGAAAGGTACAGGCGCACCGCATCGGGTACCCAGTCAGGCAGTCGTCCGATCTGCCGGATATTCGCCGCTTCGCCCTCAGCCATGCCCTGCACCTCGTCCCTTGACAGCGTCCATGAGCACCTCAACCATCGGTTGCTTAAGTTACGGGTTCGTTAACATTTGTCGTGAAATGCAAGGATCGTTTCCAAAGTTTAAACAGCGTTAAAGGCTACGAACGCCTCGGGAAACGCAGCGCAACACCCTCCACGACGTGGCAGAATGATCGCCACCTGGTTGAGGGAGAGTGAGATGCGCCATCCGATGGAATCCCTGCGCAGGCTGCGCCGCCCGCGCATTCTGGTAAGCGCCGCGCGCTTCGGACTGGATGACTATCGCCGCGATACGGCGTTGCGGCTGGCGCTGCGCGGCCACCATGACGGCCCGCCGCCCCCACCATTGGCGGCCTTGACGTTGCTTCTGGCGGTCGAGGCGCGGCTTGAGGAGATGCGCCAGCAGCGCGATGCCGTCTGGCGACCGGCGCGGCATATCGCGGTGCTGACCGCGATCATGGCCGAGGCTCTGGCCGCCAGCGCCCCGGCGGTGATTTCGGACGCCCCTGCGAGACCGGATGCGGGGGCGCTGTTCTGACCGAAAGCGCAGGATCAGGCGCGCGGCTCAGGCCGCAGACTGCATCATGCCCTTTTGCTGCACAATGGCGAGGGTTTCATCCAGCGCCTGCGTCGCGCGGGCGATCACCTCGTCAATGTCGGCGGGCGTGATTACCAGCGGCGGCGAAATGATCATGCGATCGGACACATGGCGCATCACCAGATTGTTGGCAAAGCACCGCTCGCGGCAGATATAGCCCACGGTGCCGGCCTCGGACGCGAAGCGCGCGCGCGCGGCCTTGTCCGGGGTCAGCGCCATCGACGCCATCATTCCGCAACTGACGGCCTCGCCCACCAGCGGATGGTCGGCCAGCTTCGCCCAGGCCTGCGCCAGATAGGGCGCGGTCCGGGTGCGGACACGATCCACGATCCCCTCTTCGTCGAGGATGCGCAGGTTTTCCAGCGCCACCGCCGCCGCGACCGGATGTCCGGAATAGGTATAGCCGTGGTTGAATTCATCCTGCCCGATGGTGTGGGCTATCTCGTCGCAGACGATGGAGCCACCGATGGGCTGATAGCCCGAAGACAGCCCCTTGGCGATGGTCATGATATGCGGCTGGATGCCATAGCCCTGTGACCCGAACCAGTGGCCCGTCCGCCCGAAGCCGGTGATCACCTCATCCGCGATCAGCAGGATGCCGTATTTCGCGACGATGCGCTGGATTTCGGGCCAGTAGGTTTCGGGCGGGATGATCACCCCGCCTGCGCCCTGCACGGGTTCCGCGATGAAGGCCGCAACATTTTC
>SKKS01000357.1 GCA_007123625.1 Paracoccaceae bacterium | reverse complement strand
TCGCCGCGATCCAGACCTTCGGCGATCAGGACGATGTCATCCGCCGCGCCAATGCCACCGAATACGGGCTGGTCGCCTATGTGTTCAGTGGCGATTTCAAGCGCGCCTTGCAGGTCTGCGAACGGCTCGATTACGGGATGGTCGGCCTGAACCGTGGCCTTGTCAGCGACCCGGCAGCGCCCTTCGGCGGCACCAAGCAATCGGGGCTGGGCCGTGAAGGCGGGCATGAAGGGATGCTGGAGTTCATGGAAACGCAATATATTTCGGCAAGTTGGTGAAGGGAGCAGACATGTCTGACGTCATTGCAAGCCCCAGCACCCGCCGAAAGGCACTGGAAAAAGGCGTCGATATCGACACGCGCGCGCGCGAGTTGGGGCGCACGACCATTGGGCCAGAGGATCTGGGCGCTGCCGCGCCCGCTGCACCGGCAGGCGATGCCAGCTACTGGGATGTGGATCACAGCGCGCATGGCCCGGTGACCACCGAGCCGATGAGCCGCATTGCCCAGGTCGCCGCGCGCAATCTGGGCGCGGCGAATGCGCTGATCCCCCAGGTCACCCATCACGACCGCGCCGATATCGCGGCCATCGAGGGGTTGCGCCAGGGCTGGCGCGCAGAGGCTGAGGCGCGCGGTGTGAAACTGACCGCTCTGGCGTTTCATGTCATGGCGCTGGCGCGCACCTTGCGCGATTTTCCGCGCTTCAATGCGTCGCTTTCAGCTGACGGCAAGACGCTGGTGCTCAAGGACTATGTTCATATCGGCATCGCGGTCGACACCCCGCATGGATTGATGGTGCCGGTGATCCGCGATGCAGACCGCAAGGGCCTGTGGCAACTCTCGGCCGAGATTTCGGACCTCGCCGCTCGCGCGCAGGCGCGCAAGGTCGCCTCCGATGACATGGGCGGCGCGTCGATGACCATCAGCAACCTGGGCGGCATCGGCGGGCTGGGGTTCACGCCCATCGTCAACCCGCCCGAACTTGCCATCCTCGGCATCACCCGGACCGAAACCGTCACGGTCTGGGACGGCGACACGCCGCGCCCGGTGCCGATGGTGCCGCTGGATCTGTCCTATGATCACCGCGCGATCAACGGCGCTGACGCGGCAAGGTTCATGAAGCGTCTGGTCTCATTGATCGCGGTGCCAAGTCAGATGATCATCTGACGGCAATTCGCCGCAGCCATATTGCATCAACAGGGACATAGGAGCCGGAACATCCACAGGGCGGGACCGACGGGCGACGGTTGTGAGACAGCCCGCACCGTCCCGACCTGCGACAAGGTTGCAACCTGCGCCACCCGAAGGTCGGCGCTGCGAAGCGGTCCGTCACTTACCCAACCCCTTGGCATAGGCCTCCAGTTGCGTCGCAACCGTGCCCCAGCCGTCGAAAAACCCCATATCCTCGTGCGTCTTGCGGGACTCGGGAGTGCGATGACGGGCAATCGCGGTATAGGTCGTGCCGCCATCGGGGGCGTCCGCGAGAAGCACAATGGCGGTCATGAACGGGTCGGCCGCGGGTTTCCAGCCCTCGGTATAGGTGTCGGTGAAGACCAGTTTCTCGCCCGGCACCACTTCCAGATAGACCCCTTTGTTGTCCATCACCTTTCCTTCGACGTCGAAGGTGGTGTTGAACCGCCCGCCAACGCGCAGGTCAATCTCGACTGCGGTCACCTTGTGGGGTGCGGGGACGAAAAAATGTGGAATGTGCACGGGTTGGGTCCAGCATTCCCAGATCAGGTGCCGGGGCGCGGCCAACGTACGTGTAAAGCTCAGGTCGGTTTTCGGGTCCAGGTCCGGGGTCATTTCTCGCGTTCCTTCTTCAGGTTCATGACGTAATCGTCCAACCGGTCAAGCCGTGCCTCCCAGATGGCGCGCTGCTCATCCAGCCATGTCCGCATCGGGATCAGGGCCTCGGGCACAATGGCGCATGTGCGCACCCTTCCGTCCTTGGCCGTGGTGATCAGGCCCGCCTCCTCCAGCACCGATAGGTGCCGCATCACCGTTGGAAGCCGCAGCCCGGTCGGATTGGCCAGTTCTGTCACTGGCGCAGGCCCTTCCGCCAACCGGCTCAGCATCGCCCGGCGCGTCGGGTCCGCCAGCGCGTGGAAGAGCAGGGATAGGTTCGAATCATGCTTAGCCATAATGCTTACTATTCGCTTGCCAGATGCGTGTCAATAACACTTCGTCAAATTGCTAAGTTTTGATCTCGATTGGTTCGGAAGATCCGCCGTCAAGCGCTGTTGCACCTCGAGCTTCCCGCCCGGCACTGCATTGTCGCGCGCTGACGAGGCAGCCGCCTGAGGGGCTTGGTCGGATAGGCAGCATTGGACACCGCGTGGGAGGGTGATTGAAGGCCGCACCACCGCGCAGTTTGAGAACGACAGCATGCATGGTCAGGTCACTACCGGCGGGGGTTTCAACGTCGGCAAATGCCCCTAGGCCGTCGCCGCTTGCCGGGTGGCCCATCGGGGGCGCCACGATCCGCAAAGTCCAGTCACACCACGCACTTGACCCGCTGCCGGAAACGACCGATCCTGCTGCCAGACATTGAACCATTTGCAAAGAGATGATTAAAATGCTTCGAATTGACGCGCCCGGAGGCGAATTGACGGTCGCCCTGTCACGGTCTTCGATGTTGAGATCGATGCTCCTTCCGTTGGTCTTTCTGATCTTTGGACTGGGTTACTTCGGGTTCTGGTTCGGTTTTCTCTGGTCGCTGTCTGATGGCATTCCGGCGCTGGAATTCTGGCCCGTGGTTCTCGCATGGGTCTCGCCGCTGTTGCTGGTCGGCGGAATCTTTGTCTGGCTTGGCGGCTGGGTGCTTTTGCACAAATGGCAGGCCATGCGCGATCCGCGCTTTGACCACTGGCGGCTGGTGATTGGACCCGACGCATTGCAGCTGTTCCCTGACGGCCTTGGCGCTCTTGCCCGCCTGACGCTGCATTGGTCCGAAGTCGAGACCGTGCACTCCGGGGACGCGTATGTGCGCAACAAGGCTGACGGGCTGTTTTTTCCGACATCGCTGGTGTTCAAGGTCGGTCCGGGAAAGCGCCGCTGGAAACTGGCGCGCATTTATCAGCGGTTCAAGGCCGATGCCTCGGTCTTCGCGCCACTGAAAACCGGCGGCCTTGTGTTCGTGTCGATTGCTGCGGTCGACACTGGCAAGAAAGATCTGCTGAACACCCTGCGCGCCGTGCACGATCAGGCGCGTGCCACTGTCTGAGTCGCCGCGCGCTTCAAGCGGCGCGGTCGGTGCGCGTGCCGGGGATGTAGTTCAGGATCGGGGCCAGCCAGCGCTCGGCCTCGGTCAGAGGCATGCCCTTGCGCGCGGCGTAATCCTGAACCTGATCGCGTTCGACCTTGGCCACACCGAAATAGTAGCTGTCAGGGTGCGCCAGATAGAACCCCGAGACCGACGACCCCGGCCACATGGCCATGCTTTCGGTCAGCGTTACCCCGGTCGCCGTCTCGGCGTCCAGAAGCGTGAACAACGTACGCTTTTCAGTGTGATCGGGCTGCGCGGGGTAGCCAGGCGCGGGGCGAATGCCGGCATAGGGCTCGGCGATCAGTTCGTGCGGGGCGAAGGCCTCGTCCGGTGCATAGCCCCAGAATTCGCGCCGCACGCGCTGGTGCAGCATTTCGGCCATCGCTTCGGCAATGCGGTCGGCCAGCGCCTTGACCATGATCGCACCATAGTTGTCGTTCTCGCGGTCCAGCCGCTGGGATATGGCGATTTCCTCGGGTCCGGCAGTGACGACGAAGCCGCCAACATGATCGACAGGGCCGCCTTCGGGGGCGACGAAATCGGACAAGGCCAAGTTGGGGCGACCATTGCGCTTTGATGTCTGCTGGCGCAACGTGTGCAACGTGGCCAGCGTGCGTTCGCCGCCTGCGTCGGCATAAAGGCGGATGTCGTCGCCCACGGCATTGGCGGGCCAGAAGCCAACCACCGCGCGCGGGGTGAACCAGCGCTCGGCCACGATCCGGGCCAGCATCTCCTGCGCATCGTTGAACAGTGCGCGCGCCGCAGCACCCTGACGCTCATCGTCCAGGATACGCGGATAGACGCCTTTCATTTCCCATGTCTGGAAAAACGGGGTCCAGTCGATATAGCGCGCGATTTCTGCCAGATCCCAATCGGGCAGCACGCGCGCGCCGGTGAAAGTCGGCGCGGGCGGGGTATAGCCGGTCCAGTCCAGCCGCAGCGCATTGGCGCGCGCCTGTGCAAGCGGCAGTCTGCGCTTGGCGGCCTCGCCGCGTTCATGACGCTCGGCAACCTCGGCATAATCGCTGCGAACCTGCGCGGCATAGGCCTTGCGCTGGCCGGGGCTAAGCAGCTTGCCCACCACGCCCACGGCGCGGCTGGCATCGGTGACATAGACTACCTGGCCCCGAGCATAGCGCGGTGCGATCTTGACTGCCGTGTGCACCTTGGACGTGGTCGCCCCGCCGATCAGCAAAGGCAATTCGAAGCCTTCGCGCTCCATCTCGGTGGCCAGATGCACCATTTCGTCCAGTGACGGCGTGATCAGCCCCGAAAGGCCGATGGCATCAACCTGTTCGTCGCGCGCGACCTGAAGGATCTTCTGCGGCGGGACCATCACGCCCAGATCGATGATCTCGTAGTTGTTGCAGGCCAGCACGACGCCGACGATGTTCTTGCCGATGTCATGCACGTCGCCCTTGACGGTGGCCATCAGCACCTTGCCTGCCGTCTGCCGCCCCGTGCCGCCGGCCGCGCGCTTCTCGGCCTCCATGTAGGGCAGCAGCACGGCCACCGCCTGCTTCATGACGCGGGCGGACTTGACCACCTGCGGTAGGAACATCTTGCCCGCGCCGAACAGATCGCCCACCACGTTCATCCCGGCCATGAGCGGCCCTTCGATCACATCGAGCGGACGGTCGGCTGCAAGGCGGGCTTCTTCGGTGTCTTCCTCGATGAATTCGGTGATCCCGTTGACCAGCGCGTGCTCCATCCGCTTGTCCACGGGCCAGTCGCGCCAGGCCAGATCGCGGACCTTTTCCTCGCGCGCGCCGCCCTTGAACCGCCCGGCGATTTCAAGCAGGCGCTCGGTGCTGTCCTTGCGGCGGTTCAGCACCACATCCTCGCAGGCGTCGCGCAACTCGGGGTCGATCTGGTCATAGACCGCCAGCTGGCCCGCGTTGACGATCCCCATGTCCATGCCCGCCTGAATGGCGTGATACAGGAACACCGCGTGCATCGCCTCGCGCACCGGATCATTGCCGCGAAACGAGAATGACAGGTTCGACACCCCGCCCGACACATGAGCATGCGGCAGGTTTGTGCGGATCCAGCGCGTGGCCTCGATGAAATCGACGCCATAGTTGTCGTGTTCCTCGATCCCCGTTGCCACTGCAAAGATGTTAGGGTCGAAGATGATATCTTCCGGCGGGAAGCCGATCTCGTCCACCAGAATGCGATAGGCGCGCGCGCAGATTTCGGTCTTGCGGGCAAAGGTGTCGGCCTGCCCCTGTTCGTCAAAGGCCATGACCACGACCGCCGCGCCATAGGCCAGGCACAGCCCCGCATGGTGGCGAAACGCGTCCTCGCCTTCCTTGAGGCTGATGGAATTGACCACCGACTTGCCCTGCACGCATTGCAGCCCGGCCTCGATCACATCCCATTTGGAGCTGTCGATCATGATGGGCACGCGGGCGATATCGGGTTCGGCCGCCAGCAGGTTCAGGAACTCGACCATGACCGCGCGTGAATCGATCAGCCCCTCGTCCATGTTCACGTCGATGATCTGGGCGCCGTTCTCGACCTGATCGCGCGCGACTTCCAGCGCAGTGTTGAAATCGCGGTTGACGATCAGCTTGCGGAACTTCGCGCTGCCGGTGACATTCGTGCGCTCGCCCACGTTGACGAACGGAATGTCCGGGGTCAGGACAAAGGGCTCCAGCCCCGAAAGGCGCAGATAACGGGTCATGCGGGCACCTTGCGTGGCTTGAACGGGGCAACAACCTCGGCAATGGCGGCGATATGCTCGGGCGTGGTGCCGCAGCAGCCGCCGGTGACATTCACCAGCCCGTCGCGGGCAAAAGCCTCGATCTGCGAGGCAGTCTGGTCGGGCGTCTCGTCATACTCGCCAAAGGCGTTGGGCAGCCCGGCATTGGGATAGGCGCAGGTCATCGCCGGGGCCACCCCGGCAAGTTCGGCCAGATGCGGGCGCATGGCTGCCGCGCCCAGCGCACAGTTCAGGCCCACGGTAAAGGGCCGCGCATGCGCCACCGAATGCCAGAACGCCGTCGGCGTCTGTCCCGAAAGCGTGCGGCCTGACGCATCGGTGATGGTCCCCGAGATCATCAGCGGCAAACGCTGGCCATGTTCGGCAAAGGCCTCGAACGCGGCAAAGATGGCGGCCTTGGCGTTAAGCGTGTCAAATATGGTTTCGATCAGGATCAGATCGGCGCCGCCCGCGATCAGCGCGCGGATCTGCTGGCCATAGGCGATGCGCAGGTCATCGAAGCTGACGGCGCGAAAGCCCGGGTCATTCACATCGGGGCTGAGGCTGGCCGTGCGGTTCGTCGGCCCCACAGCGCCGGCAACAAAGCGCCGCCGCCCGTCGATGGCCGTCGCGCGGTCGCCTGCCGCGCGCGCCACCTGCACCCCCGCCACGTTCAGGTCATGCACCGCGTCTTCCATGCCGTAATCGGCCTGCGCAATGGTGGTCCCGGAAAAAGTGTTGGTTTCCAGAATGTCCGCCCCCGACATGGCAAAGGCGAAGTGAATATCCTCGATCGCCTTGGGCTGCGACAACACCAGAAGGTCGTTGTTGCCCTGTTGCGGATGGTCGGAATGGTGGCGGCACCCGCATCCGGCGGTGAAATCGGCCTCGGACAGGCCAAGGGTCTGGATCATGGTACCCATGGCACCGTCCAAGATCAGGATCCGGTCCCGGGCCAGCGTTTCGAGTTCCTTGTAGGCGGGCGTGGCGGGCAGGCGAAAAAGATGCAAGGGCGCGCTCCATTCTGCAATGTTGCCTCAAGTATCGAAGAATGGACCCTCAAGAAACCTCATAATAATCATCATGAACATGAATTCATTTCATGTTTGCGGGCGCGCGCGTTGCGGCCAGCGCGAACCGGAGCGGCAGATTCAGGGCCAGGGAAACCAACATGCGGTGCCGACCCAAAGCTGTTGCACCGGCAAAACCGTGTCGTTAGTGTTTCGGCTGTCGCTTGCGACCCACAAAAACGAACAGTCCTTGGGAGGATACCATGACCTATAAATTCGCTGCGCTGGCCACGGCAGCCGCGCTGCTGGCCGCGCCCGTACAGGCGCAGGACCTTTCCATTGCCACCGGTGGCACCGGCGGGGTGTACTTCCCCTATGGCGGCGGTCTGGCCGAGGTCATCAACCGCCATGTAGACGGCGCCACCGCCAGCGCCGAGGTCACCGGCGCTTCGGTCGAGAATGTGGCGCTGATTTCGCGCGGGGACAGCGATCTGGCGCTTGCACTGGCCGACACGGTCTATCAGGGGTTTCACGGCGAAGGTGCCTTCGAGGGTCGTCAGGTCAGCGAATTGCGTGCACTGGCCTCGATCTATCCCAATGCGGTGCAGATCGTCACGCTGGCCGACAGCGGCATCACCAGCATCGACGACCTGCGCGGGCAGCGGGTTTCGGTGGGTGCGCCCGGGTCCGGCACCGAAGTCAGCGCGCAGACGCTGCTGGCCGCCAACGGGATTACCTATGATGATTTCACGCCTGAGCGTCTGAACTTCAACGAAACGGCGGACGCGCTGCGTGATGGCGACATCGCCGCCGGGTTCTGGAGCGTGGGTCCGCCGACCAGCTCGATCATGAACCTGGCCACGACCCGCAGCATCAGAATCGTCGCGCTGACCGAAGAGCAGATCGCCGCGTCGATCGAGGCCGAGCCGACATTTGCCCCCTATGTGCTGCGCGCGGACACTTATGAAGGCATGGACGACGGCGTGCTGACGATCTCGACCCCGAACGTGCTGATCGTGCACGAAGACATGGACGAAGAGCTGGCTTACAACATCACCCGCGCCATGTTCGAGAATGTGGCCGAGCTGATCGCCATTCACCCGGCGGCCAACGACACGACGGTCGAGTTCAGCATCGATTCGACCCCGATCCCCTTCCACCCCGGCGCGCTGCGCTATTTCGAGGAAGTGGGCGCAACGCCGCAGGACCACCAGCGTCCGTGACCGCGAAACGGGCAGGGCGGGCCAAGGTGCCTGCCCTGCGCGCGCTTGCGCTGGCGCTCTGGCTACCCCTGCCGCTGGCGGCAGGCACGCTTGATGTCACTTCCCCCGACGGGCCGGTCGCACAGTTGCCGATGCCCGAGGCGCAGGAAACATGCCTGCACTGGGCGCATTCGGTGACCGGCGGTGCTGTCGCCGATTGCTTCGAGAATCGCGCCGGGCAGCTGGTGCTGACGCGCAGCTTCCTGCATGACTTTGCCGCCGGGCTGGGCATGCACCCCGACCGGGGCACGCTGGTTTCGGCACCCGGCGGCGGTTACTGGATCGAAGGAATAGACATGGCGCTGCCCGGCAACCGGCTGGTGCTGCGCACCGGTGGCGCAACGGTCGGCCACAGTCTGCGTACGCCCGGCAATGCGGCCAGCGTCCTGCCGCAGCGTACGCGGCTGGTGCTGACCCTCACCCCTTGCGACGGATGACAGGCTGACCCGATGACCCCGCGCCCCCAGTCCCCTGCACAGCCCAAAGCACAGGCCACCGTCATGCCGACCGACAGCCTGCGCCCTGATCAGGTCGAAGGCGGGGCAATCCCCGGCAACCTGCGTTCGGCCGATGCCCTGCAACCGCGACCGGTACTGTGGCTGATCACGCTGGTGGCCATCGCGCTGTCGCTGTTCCAGCTATACACCGCAGGGATCCAGCCGCTGGGGCTGTTCTATCAGCGCACGGCACATCTGGGCTTCATTCTGTTTCTGGCGTTCCTGATCTTCCCGGCGTTCGGCCAGACCCGCCCGCGCGGCGTGCTGGGGTGGGTGATCGACGCGGGTTTCCTGACCGCTGCGTTCCTGAGCGGGTTCTACATCATCTGGTATCTGGACGACATCATCGCCCGTGCGGGGTGGTGGACGACCACGGACATCACTGTGGGGATCATCTGCATCATCGCCGTGCTGGAAGCCAGCCGCCGCGCGGTGGGGCTGGGCATGACCATCATCGGCGCGGTGGCGATCCTGTATGCGCTGGCCGGGTCGCGCGGGGCGCTGCCGGGTCTGGGCGAATGGATGCCGGGGGTGCTGTCGCATCGCGGCGCCAGTGTCGAGCGGCTGGTCGGGCAGCTTTATCTGGGGCAGGAAGGGATTTTCGGTCTGCCTCTAGGGGTGGCCGCGACCTTCGTGTTCATGTTCGTCCTGTTCGGCGCGTTTCTGGAAAAGACCGGCGCCGGCAAATTCTTCATCGACCTTGCCTTTGCCGCCACGGGGCGCAAACCGGGGGGACCGGCCAAGGCGGCGGTCATCGCGTCGGCAGGGATGGGGTCGATTTCAGGATCGGCCATCGCCAATGTGGTGACAACCGGCGCCTTTACCATCCCGCTGATGAAGCGGCTGGGCTACAAGCCGAAACAGGCCGGCGGGATCGAAGCAGCGGCCTCCACCGGCGGGCAGATCACGCCGCCGCTGATGGGCGCGGGCGCCTTCCTGATCTCGGAATACACACGCGTGCCGTATATCGAGATCGTCATGGTGTCGATCTTTCCGGCGGTGTTGTATCTGGGCACGGTCTATCTGTTCGTGCACATCGTGGCCATGAAGCAGGGCATGCGCGGCATGTCGCCATCCGAATTGCCGATCGTCCGCCATGTGCTTGCGGCGGGGTGGCAGTTCATCGTGCCGCTGGTGCTGCTGGTGTACCTGCTCGTCAACAACATCTCGCCCATGCGGGTGGGGTTCTGGGCGATCATGTCGGTGATCGGGGTGGCCGGGCTGCGCGGGCTCTGGACGCTGGTGTTCGACGGGCCGCTGACGGTCGCGCGGGTGCAGGCGTCGGTGGGGCGCGGGGTGCGGATGATCTTCGAATCGCTGGAGCTGGGCGCGCGCAATGCGGTGGCGGTGTCGGTGGCCTGTGCGGTGGCGGGGATCATCGTGGGTGTGGTCGGGCTGACTGGGCTGGGGCTGAAGTTCAGCTCGATGATGATTGCGTTGTCGGGCGGCAATGTGGTCATCGCGCTGGGGCTGGTGCTGCTTGCCTCGCTGGTGCTTGGGCTGGGGCTGCCGGTGACGGCCAGCTATATCGTGCTGATCGTGCTGGTGGGGCCTGCACTGCACAACGAATTCGGCATTCCGCTACTGATCGCGCATCTGGTGGTGTTCTGGTATTCGCAGGACAGCAACGTGACACCTCCCGTCGCGCTTGCGGGTTTTGCCGGGGCGGCGGTGGCGGGCGCGAAGCCCATGGAAACCAGCGTACAGGCGTGGAAATTCGCCAAGGGTCTGTATCTGATCCCGGCCTTCATGGTGTTCAACCCCGAGATCATCCTGGGCGGTCCACTGCCCATCGTGCTCTGGACCGGGTTCACCGCGATCCTGGGTCTGGCGGCCTTTGCCGCGGTGATCGAGGGCTGGCTTTTCGGGCGCATGGACGCCGTGTCGCGCGTGGTGGCAATCCCGGCGATCATTGCGTTGTTCTGGCCCGATCTGCGGGTCGAGATGATGGGAACGGCGGTGCTGCTGGTTATTCTTGGCGTGAACTGGATGCGCAGTCGACAGGCAGCCACCGCCGCGCCCTGAACCGCCGGATACCCAGTCGACGTTCAGTCCGTGCCCGGGTCTGTACCTTCGGCCGACTTGGTGCCGATCTGGTAGTCGAAAACCAGTTTGCCGCCGTGCCATCCGGTCATCGCGGTCAGACCGGCCGCAAGGAATGACATGATAATTCCCACCGGCAGCACCGCCGCTTCATGATCGCCGATACGCCAGGCCCAGTTCGCACCCAGAACCGACAGCAGCATCACCGCCAGAATGAAATGCGTCCAGCTGGACGAGCGGTTGCGAATGCCCCGGACCATCAGCAGTTCGACCGTGCCCGTCACCCCGGCGATCACCCCCATCAGGAACGCGCCAAAGGCCGCCCACCCCGCCGCCCGCGTCCAGAAAGGATCGCCCGTCCACCAGTACAGCAGATCCGCACCCAGAACCGACATGGTCAGGGCAATCGGAAACGCCACCAGCATCGCATGCAGCGGATGCCCGGCAATGGCGATGCTGGATTCGGTGACGTGCAGCGCGCGGCGTTCCTCGACCGGGTCGCTCAGGTCATTGCGCTTGTCCGACATGGGTTTCCCTTGATGCTGCATTCATGAACGCCGCCGGTGGCGCCCTGGTTTCGGAGGAACGCGCAGCTCCCGCTACGCGGCCTCGGGTGCGGTCGCGCTGTCCGACGCAAACCGCAGGCCCAGTTCCCAGCCATTGCCGCGCGAATCCTGTGTTGGCCCGATATCGACCTCGCCGTTGATCTGCAGCGCAAACGCGGTGATCAGCTCCTGACCCAGCCCGTCACCGCCATTGTCCTCGGGCGAACCGGCAAGGGAGTTCCAGACAGTCAGCTCGATCTGCCCGCCGTGCGCGGTCAGCGACACGGCAATGCGCGGGCGGTCGCCGGGGGTCTGGGCGGTGGCGTATTTCATCGCGTTGGTGATCGCTTCGGAAAACAGCAACGCAGCCGGGATGATCTTGTCCTGACTGATGTTCACGTCATCGAAGTGGCTTTGAACATCCATGTTTGCAACCTCGTGCCGTGCAATCGCAAGCGTATCGCTCAGGATTCCTTCGAAGAACCCGGCGGCATATTTCTCGCCGAACCGGTCCTGCTGGTACAATGCGCGATGGATCGACGCCAGCGACCGCACCCGCGCCTGCACCCCCTGCAGGATCCCGCGTGCATCCGCGTCGGCCAGCCGCCGCCGTTGAAGGTTCAGGATCGAGGCGATCAGTTGCAGGTTGTTCTTGACCCGATGATGCACCTCGCGCAAGAGCACCGTCTTTTCCTCAAGCGCTTCCTCGCGTTGCTGCTCGTCGCGCCGGATCAGCCGGGCCATCTTGGTAAAGGTGGAATCGATCTCGCGCAGTTCGCTGGCGGCCTCGGGGGGGAGGCGCTGAAACTCATCGCGGTTGCCCAGTGCGAAGCGGCGCAACTGCGTGTTGATCTGGCGTAGGTGTCTTACCACCATGTAGTTGATCGCCAGCATGACCACACCAAGCGACGCCATCCACATCAGCACCGGAAACGCCACCCGCCAGACGCTGAAACCCCTTCCGGCGCCGCGCGCGCCCGACTCCCAGCTGCCCAGCGCATAAAGCTGCCCTGGCGTGGCCTCGGCGATGGTGAACATGCGTGCCGCGCCAATGGTGCTGGCCGCGTTGAAGACGCCGTTGCCTGCGGAAATGAACCCGGCCAGCGCATCGCCACCGGGCAACAGATCATCTGCATCGGCATGATCCGCACCGACCAGAACCTCGCCCGCGCCATTGATCACGAAGGTGGAGCGCGAGACCTCGCGCGCGGGTGTGCCGATCTTGAACAGGCCGATCGTATGGCGCGAAACCAGCAGCGTCAGCACACCATCCAGCGACCCGTTCGTGCGGACCGGATATATGGCAACGACCCCCGGTTCGCCCGTCGTGGCGTCAGAGTCCTGCAGCACGAACACCCGGCCCGGCGTTTCGAACTGCGCTGCAATCACCTCGGGCCTGGTGGCGGTGCCCAGACGCTCGTCGGAACTGCACAGCGGTGTGACCGACGTTTCGTGAAACGCCACATGCGCATAAAGCCCCGAGGCGTCGATGAAATCGGAGAGAAGGGACGCGCAGGCCGCGGGATCGCCCGCGCGGTCCAGAACCAGCGGCGCCAACCGGTCCAGCGACGCCATCGCGCTTTCAAGCACCCCGCGCGGCCCGGCAACCGTGTCCAGCGTGCGCGCCACCAGCGCGTCGTCTTCCGCCTGCGCCTGCGCTCGCCATGTCTGGTATTCGGAATAGATCGCGATGACACCCAACGGCGCCAGCGCCAGGGTCATGAGCACTGCAAGCCGGGCAGCCAGCCGATTGCTGAGATCGAACACGATGCCTGCCTGCCCCCGTCATTGATGGTGGTTGTTGAT
Organism: Paracoccaceae bacterium; assembly: GCA_007123625.1. Classification (GTDB taxonomy): domain Bacteria; phylum Pseudomonadota; class Alphaproteobacteria; order Rhodobacterales; family Rhodobacteraceae; genus Rhabdonatronobacter. The sequence goes on along the minus strand of SKKS01000357.1, from coordinate 4,685 downwards.
CGGTTCAGAAGCCCGAAGGCGCCGCAGCCAGAACCGATGAAACCTGGCTGTCGGTGGAATCAGGGTGCTCGCCCTTGTCAAGCTGAAGGATCACGGCCAACGCCCGGCGCGCACGGTTGGCGCGGCTCTTGATGGTGCCGGGCGCACAGTTGCAGGTCTCGGCAGCTTCTTCGACCGAGAATCCGAGCGCACCGACAAGGATCAGCGCCTCGCGCTGCTCAGTAGGAAGTTGCAGCATGGCAACGCGCAGCTCTGACAAGGCGATGCGGCCATCATGGTCGGGCTTGGTTGCAAGCCGCGCGGCAAAGGTGCCTTCGGTGTCCGACACCTCGCGCGCCCGCTTGCGGCGCAGCGAAAGGTGCGTGTTGCGCAGGATCGTGAACAGCCATGCGCGCAGGTTGGTTCCTTCGTGAAACTGGCCGAACTTGCTCCATGCCTTGACGACGGTTTCCTGCACCAGGTCGTCGGCGGCCGACGTCTCGCCCGTCAGCCCGCGGGCAAAGGCACGCAGAGACGGAAGGTGCTCCACGATCGCATCGCGCGGATCGTGGGCAACGGTATCCTTTTTCGGCTGTGTCATCCGTCACTCGCGCGCGTTTGCGTTTCCTGTTTTCGCAGCGATTCGATCAGCTCCATCAGCGACTGAGGGAGGTCCTCTGACGCCTCTTCGCTATACATCCGCTTGAGGTTCTCATCGATCTGCTGCGACACTGCGTCGGGGACTGCCCTGCCTTTGCCGTCTTCTTTTTTGTTCATCGCCACATCCCGCCCTTTCAGGGCCCTGAGCTCAACCCATGTGTTCCCTGCGAACACGGAAATCCAGTTTCGGGCCACATTTCTTGCCTGACCCCGGAACCGAACGCGCCTTTGCACGTTTGGTTCCGTCTGGATTAGACATTTTTCACACAATCGCAAACAGGGCTGGATCGATCCCTGAATGAAAGTAAGTCCCCCCATGCGCGAAGTCGAAGGAGCAACCATGTCAATGTCCATGCGGATCGCAAAAGAGCTTCCATTCCTGCGCCGATACGCGCGCGCGCTGACCGGAAGCCAGAACAGCGGCGACCGCTACGCCGCCGCCACGCTTGAAGCGATCCTTGCCGACCGATCCCTGCTGGATGACGCCGTTTCGCCGAAACTGGCACTGTTCCGGGCCTTTCATATCGTGTGGCAGACCACGGGCGCCCCGGTCGGCAACGAACCCGTCGAGGGGATCGAGGCCCGTGCGCAGACGCTCCTGTCCGCGCTGACAGCCAACACGCGCGAGGCGCTGTTGCTGCGCTCGCTGGAAGAATTCAGTTTCGACGACATCGCCGCGATCATCCGGGTCGATGCCGAAGAGGCGCGCAATCTGGTCGCTATCGCCTACAAGGAGATGGCGAAATCCGTGCAAGGGCGGATCCAGATCATCGAGGACGAGCCGCTTATTGCGCTGGATATCCGCAACATCGTCACCGACATGGGGCACTCGGTCACCGGGATCGCGCGCACCCGCTCCGAAGCCGTGGCGCTGGGCAAGCGCGAGCGCCCGGACCTGATCCTTGCCGACATCCACCTTGCCGACAATTCCTCGGGGGTCGATGCAGTGACCGACCTCTTGCAGGAATACGCCGACACGCCGGTGATCTTCATCACCGCCTATCCCGAGCGCCTGCTGACCGGCGAGAAACCCGAACCCGCCTTCCTGATTACCAAGCCGTTCGAGCCCGAGCAGGTGCGCTCGGCGGTGTCGCAGGCGATGTTCTTCGCCTCGACCCAGACACTGAACGCCTGAGGCCCCGCCAGACGCGGCGGAGACGCGGCAGCGGTTGACTTGGACAGGGACATGCGCAAACTCGCGCGCATGTCCGGCACCGGTTCAGATCATGTTCTCAGCCTGTTGCCCGCGCGCCTGAGGGCAGCGCGGCAGCGACAGGGGCTGTCGCTGGACGCGGTGGCCCGGTTGTCGGGGGTTAGCCGGTCGATGGTCAGCCAGATCGAGCGCGGCGAATCCTCGCCAACGGTGGCGACGCTGTGGAACCTGACACGCGCGCTGCAGGTCGATTTCGCCGGGCTACTGGACAGCGCCGACGCGCCGGGGATCGAGGTCGTAACCGCCGCGCAGGCCCCCCGGACCGCCGGACACGGCAAGGGGTGCCGCATCACCATCCTTTCGGCGCCCGAACAGGTCGGCAAGCGCGAGGTCTATGACATCGCCTTCGACCCCGGCGGAAGCCTGGACAGCGCTCCACATGCGCCCGGCGCGCGCGAACAGTTGACGGTACTGGCCGGAACGGTCAAGGTCTGCGCCGGCGACGCCAGCCACATCCTTTCGCCCGGTGATACCGCCCGCTACCGCGCGGACCAGCCCCACGCCATCCGCGCCGACGCCGAAGGCGGGCGCGTCTTCCTGATCGTCGAAGCCGACTGACAACAGATCGCGCTTTGCGCGATGGAACGCATTGGTATTCGGGACATTGTGTTCAGGCCATTGGTACTCAGGCCAGGAACATGAGCATAAACTTCTCGATACCCACAAATCAACTTGCGGAAAACACGCTTGGGACCGGTCATGCGGTTATCAACGAACGCGTTTTCGGCGGTATCTCAGCCACGCGCACTGCTTCGGAATCCCAGGGTTTTCTGGACGCCTATACAGAACTTGGCCTGACCCATATCCGCTGGCCTGGCGGTACGCTCGCCGAGATGGGCGTCATCCGGCCCAATGGCAACATCCGCTTCGTCGAACAGTCCGATTTTCCGGCTCCGTTTCAGGATGACGGGCTGCCGCTGGCCTACGGGTTCGACTATCCAGAGCTTCTGAACCCACAATTGCTGAAGAATTCCGATGGAGAGCCGACCGGCATGCTGGGCTTCTCGGAAATGCTGGCCTTCGCGGTCGCGCAGGGGGCTTCGATGTCCGTCATCGCGCCGACGTTTCGTTACCGCGATGATCCGTCCGAAGGCGGCGCGCAGCTTTACGGCTTCCTTGTTTCCCTGTTCATCGAGGGCAAATGGAACAATGGCGAGTTGCCCGAAGACATGATCATAGACATCGGAAACGAGAACTATGACCCGGGCTCCATAACCCGGCAGTTGCCCCAGCAGTTGATGGCCGTGCGCCAGTTCCGCAACGACCACCCCGAAGTCGATTTCAAGGTGGCGATCCAGGCGTTGAAAACCGAGCAGGATATGCTGGACGCCTTTGAACTCACCGATCAGCTGACCCCGCCCGATCAGATCGGCCTGCGTTCCGAGATGGATATCGTGCGGATGCATCAGTTGCGGCTGGGTCACTTCGCGCACACAAACATCGAGAATGGCGAGAAATATCTGGCGCTGAAGGCTCTGATCAGCCGGATCGAGGATGCGCGCAAGGAGATCGGGGCCACCGACTTGCCAGAGGTGGAGGTCTATTTCTCGGCATGGTCCAGTGCACCGCGTGACATTGATGTCGACCTGGCCTTGTCGATCGCCAATGCCGGGGCCACGCTGTCGCTGTTCACCGGGTTTGCCGAACTGGGCGTGAATTATGCGGCCGCCTGGGGCGTTGCGATCAACAACCCCGACAACCCGGTCGTGCTTTCGTTCAACGACAACGAGACCGGTGCGCAGGTCCTGACCCCGACCGGCGCGGTACTGGTCCAGATGTCCGAAATCCTGCCGGGCATGACGCTGATCAATCATCCCGGGCTGGACAATGGCCGCGGCACGCTGGTCAACATGTACCCCTATGTCGATTCCAGCAAGGTGGTGGTCTTTTTCGCGGCGAACTTGTTGCCACCCGAGGGGGTGACGGTTTCAGCGACCCTCGAAGGTTTCGGCCCGATCGCCAATGCCTGGGCGGAGAACCTTTTCGTCGAAGATGACGCCAGCGGCCTGCCATCCCTTGGAACACCCGATGTCGAGATTGACGGCACTGATTTCTCTTTCCGGATGCAATACGACTACGAAGTCGTGCGGGTGGTCCTGACCCGCGAGGAACCCGGCGACGCACCCGTCTGGGCCAAGGCAGCGCCGGGAGTGGATACAACACTGCGTGGTGGCAGTGGCGATGACCGGCTGATCGGCAGCAGCGGCGATGACATCCTCATTGGTGGGCGCGGCAACGACGTCCTGGATGGCGGCGCAGGCAGGGACATCGCGGTGTTTTCCGGGCGCAAGGCTGACTATGCGGTTACCACGGACTTTGGCACCGGCGTGACAACCGTCGCCGACCTCCGAACCGGCTCCGAAAGCGAGGGGACGAACACGCTGACCAACATCGAAGTGCTTCGATTCGCGGACGGAGACGTGGCGATTGACACGCCGCAGCCCGCAACGCTGAGAGGTCGAATCCTGAACCGTTCCGGCGACCCCTTGCCCGGAAAGACGGTTGTGTTCCTGGCCGACGATCAGCAGACGCTGTCCGAAGAAGTCGATTCACAAGGCGGTTTTGAATTCTCCCTCATGCAAGGCATCTCGGGCACCTTGAGTGCGTCGCGGGCCCTGGACAGGCCCGCCGACGCGCGCCCCACGGCGCTGGATGCCCTGGATGTCCTGCGCATGTCGGTCGGATTGACCCCCAGCCTCGGATCGGCCACGGCCCTCGACTTCATTGCCGCCGATCTGAGCCAGAGCGGGTCCGTGACGGCGGAAGATGCGCTGGACGTCCTGCGCGCTGCAGTCGGGCTGGCAGCCGAAGTCTACCCGCGCTGGATTTTCCT
>SKKS01000121.1 GCA_007123625.1 Paracoccaceae bacterium | reverse complement strand
GCCAACAAGGGGCAAGGGACCGTGCCAACCTGGACGGCAGTCACCCGGTGCGCGCCGGACGACTGCCGTTATAGCGGAAATTATCCGCAATAGTGCATCCTCCATATTGACACGCGTTCCTGTTTATCGGAAATTCGGAAGGTGCCAAACCGGAGACCCGCCATGTCGGACGCATTTCTTGACCACGTCCGCGAAACTCTCGCCGCGATCGACCGCGATGGGCTGACCAAACATGAACGCCAGATCACCACGCCGCAATCCACCCGCGTGCGGGTGGGCGGGCGCGAGGTCATCAACCTGTGCGCCAACAACTACCTTGGATTGGCCAATCATCCGGCCCTGATCGCCGCCGCCACCGCCGCCATGCACGACCACGGATACGGCATGGCCTCGGTCCGGTTCATCTGCGGCACGCAAGACCTGCACCGCGCGCTGGAGACCCGTCTGGCGCAGTATCTGGGCACGGATGACAGCATCCTGTTCGCCGCCTGTTTCGATGCCAATGGCGCGCTGTTCGAGCCGCTTCTGGGCCCCGAAGATGCCGTCATCTCGGACGCACTGAACCATGCCAGCATCATCGACGGCATCCGGCTGAGTAAGGCGCGGCGCTTTCGCTATGCCAATTCCGACATGGGCGATCTGGAAACGCAGTTGAAGGCCGCCCGGCAGGGCGGCGCACGCCATGTGATGATCGCCACCGACGGGGTGTTCAGCATGGACGGGTATCTGGCGAAGCTGCGGGCGATCCGCGCGCTGGCAGACCGCCATGACGCGATGCTGATGGTCGACGATTGCCACGCAACCGGCTTCGTCGGGCCGCAGGGGCGCGGCACGCCTGCGCATTACGGCGTGCGCGCCGATATCCTGACCGGCACTCTGGGCAAGGCGCTAGGCGGCGCCCTTGGCGGCTATATCGCAGGGCAGCAACCGGTGATCGACCTGCTGCGCCAGCGCGCGCGGCCCTATCTGTTCTCGAACGCGCTGCCGCCTGCGATTGTGGCGGCGGGGCTGGCGGCACTGGATATCGTGGAAGCCGCCGACGACCTGCGCGCGCGGCTGTTCGACAATGCCGCCTACTGGCGCGCGGGGTTGACGGATGCGGGGTTCACGCTGCTGCCCGGCGCGCATCCGATCATTCCCGTCATGCTGCATGACGCACACCGTGCGCAGGCGATGGCGGCGCGGCTGTTCGACCTTGGCGTCCATGTCGCGGGCTTCTTCTTTCCGGTCGTGCCAAAGGGGCAGGCGCGGATCCGAACCCAGATCAATGCCGCGCTCACCCGCGCCGATCTGGATCAGGCGCTGGCGGCATTTCGCACTGCGGGCAAAGAGCAGGGGATACTATGATCCTGCCTGACATCACGCACGCAATTGGCGACACGCCTGTGGTGGCGCTGGACCGGATCACCCGGCATCTGGGGCTCGACGGGCGGCTGCTGATGAAGCTTGACTACCTTTTGCCCGGGTTCTCCAAGAAGGACCGCGCTGCCCGTGCCATCATTCAGAGCGCGCGGATTGAGGGGGCATTGCGACCGGGCCAGACGGTGGTGGAGCTGACATCCGGCAACATGGGCACGGGGCTTGCGATTGTCTGTGCCGTGATAGGCCACCCGTTCGTTGCGGTGATGAGTGCGGGAAACTCGGCCGAGCGCGCGCGCATGATGCAGGCGCTTGGCGCCGAGGTGATCCTCGTGCCCCAGGCGCCCGGCGCCCGCAAGGGCGAGGTGTCCGGCGCCGATCTTGCGCTGGTCGAAGCCGCCGCACAGTCGATCACCGCCGACAGGGACGCCTTTCGCGCCGACCAATTCCGCCACCCCGGCAACGCGGCGGCGCATGAAACCGGCACTGGCGCCGAATTCTGGGCGCAGACCGGGGGTACGATCACGGCGTTTTGCGACTTCGTTGGCTCGGGCGGGACGCTGGCGGGGGTGGCCCGCGCCTTGGCGCCAAAGGGCGTGCGCTGCTACGCGATCGAACCCGCCGGGGCCGAAGCCATCGGCGGCGGTCCCACCGACCGGCCCGAGCACCCCATTCAGGGCGGCGGCTACATGATGGGCGATCTGGCGCATTTGCGCGACATTGATCTGGCGGGCAGCCTTGCCGTGACCGGTGCACAGGCACGCGACATGTCCCGCCTGCTGGCCCGGACCGAAGGGATCTTCGCGGGATACTCCGCAGGGGCGAACCTGGCCGGTGCGGCGCAACTGCTGCGCGGGCCGGAAAAAGGCGGGGTCGTGGGACTTGTCGCTTGCGATTCCGGCCTGAAATATCTGTCAACCGACCTGTGGAGCGCGTGACATGGCCACCATGCTAGCCCTTGCCAAGTCCCGCCCCGAAGCCGGGCTGTGGCAGATCACGGCGCCCGTCCCGGAAATCGGCCCAGATGACGTCCTGATCCGCATCGCCAAGACCGGCATCTGCGGCACTGACATCCATATCTGGAACTGGGACGACTGGGCGCAGCGCACCGTGCCGGTGCCGCTGATCACCGGCCACGAATTCGCGGGCCGGATCGTGGAGCTGGGCCGCAACGTGACCGGGCTGGAGATCGGCCAGCGCTGCTCTGGTGAGGGGCACCTGATCGGGCGCGACAGCCGTCAAAGCCGCGCGGGCAAGTTTCATCTGGACCCGGAAACGCGCGGGATCGGGGTGAATGAACAGGGCGCATTCGCCGAGTACCTGCGCCTGCCTGCGTTCAACGTGGTGCCCTTGCCGGATGCCATCGACGACGAGACCGGCGCGATCCTCGACCCGCTGGGCAATGCCGTGCACACCGCGCTGAGCTTCGATCTGGTGGGCGAGGATGTGCTGATCACCGGCGCCGGTCCCATCGGGATCATGGCGGCGGCGGTTGCCCGCCACGTCGGTGCGCGGCATGTGGTCATCACCGACGTGAACCCCACGCGGCTGGAGCTGGCCATACAGGTGGCCGACGTGGTGCCGGTGAACGTGGCGCAAGAGGATCTGGCCGATGTGAAAGCCCGCCTGAAAATGCGCGAAGGCTTCGATGTCGGGCTCGAGATGTCCGGCAATCAGGCGGCGCTGGATCAGATGGTGGAGAATCTGGTCATGGGCGGGCGCATCGCGCTTCTGGGTATCCCACCCGGCAAATCGCCGGTGGACTGGTCGCGGATCGTGTTCAAGGGGATCACCATCAAAGGCGTCTATGGCCGCGAGATTTTCGAGACATGGTACAAGATGATCGCGATGCTGGAGAACGGTCTGAACGTGCGTCCGGTCATCACCCACCGATTCGCCGCCCATGATTTCGCCCAAGGGTTCGAGGCCATGCGCAGCGGGGCGGCGGGCAAGGTCGTGCTGGACTGGAGCTGATACCTGCCGCACAGACCGGAAATCACAAGGACCGCATGATACCAGTTGGCCCCTGCGCCTGTCCGGAGTAAAGCATCTTGGCACCATTCAGATGGACCAGACGGCAGGACGGGCGCTATGGACAAGGCGATACAGACGACCACTGGCAGCGCGCCGATCCCGCTGCACATCCGCGACGCATGTGCCGCGGACATGCAGGCCATTCAGGCGATCTACGCCCATCATGTGCTCCACGGCCTTGCAACCTTCGAGGAAGTTCCGCCAACCGCCACCGACCTGAACGCGCGGCGCGAAGCTGTGGTCGCGGCGGGGCTTCCTTATCTTGTCGCCGAACGCGGGGACCGGATACTGGGCTATTGCTATGCCACCGCCTATCGCCCCCGCCCCGCCTACAGGTTCACCGTCGAGAATTCGGTCTATGTGGCCGAAGGCTGCAGCGGGCAGGGCATCGGCGGGGCGCTGCTGGGCGCGCTGATCGACCGCTGCGAACAAGGCAACTGGCGGCAGATGCTGGCCGTGATCGGCAACAGTGGCAACGAGGGCTCCATCGCCCTGCACCGCCGCTACGGGTTTGCGCATGCCGGCACGCTGGCGTCGGTGGGCTTCAAGCTCGGGCGCTGGGTGGACACGGTCCTGATGCAACGCCCGTTGGGCCAGGCCGACCGCACCCCGCCGGAAACAGGGCAGGACCAGCGCCCGGCCTGATCACCCTTCGACGCCGCCATCGCTGCGCTGGCACGAAGCGCGCCTTCCCGCGCTCCCGGTGCTTGCATTTCACGCCGTAGGCCCTTAGATCACCGGGTGAGAGGTTGGCTCGGGCGGATGCCTTGTGAACCCGGTCAGGTCCGGAAGGAAGCAGCCGCAGCAATTCGCAGACGGGTCGATGTCCAGCCTCTCACCCTGCTCCTCCCCGCCCGGGATTTCGCCGACACGTTTCTGGAGAAGTGCCACCTCTTCAGGATGATCTCGAAATACGTGGTCCTGCACCAGAGCGACAAGATCCTGATGGTGCTGCGGTCGTACCAGTATTATGCGGCCGAGCGGATTCAGGACCGGGTCGAACAGGGCCGGAAGAACGGGTATATCTGGCACACGACCGGGTCCGGGAAAACGCTCACCTCCTTCAAGGCGGCGCAGAACCTGATCGCGCTGCCCAAGGTGGACAAGGTGGTGTTCGTGGTGGACCGGGCGGATCTGGATTATCAGACCACGAAAGAGTTTAACCATTTTAAGCCTGATTCAGTGGACGGAACTGATAACACCCGCCAGCTGGTGACCCAGCTTGCGGACCCGAACACGAAGCTGGTGATCACCACGATCCAGAAGCTGAACACGGCGATCTCCCGGGACCTTTACGGCCACCGGCTGGAACACCTGAAACGGGGCCGGGTCGTGTTCATCTTCGACGAATGCCATCGGTCCCAGTTCGGGGACACCCATCGCCGTATCCGGGCCTTCTTCGAGCGGTGTCAGCTGTTCGGGTTTACCGGGACTCCGATCCTGGAACAGAACGCCATCGGGAAACGGACCACCAAGGACCTGTTTGACGAACGGCTGCATGACTACGTCATCACGGACGCGATCTGGGACGAGAATGTGCTGCGCTTCTCGGTCGAATATCATGGTCCGACCAATGCCCCGCTTATCCCGACCGGGGATCATAAGGCTGACCGGAAAGCTCAGGCCGAACGGAACCGGCTTCTGGAGTCCCGGGCGTTCTATGACCATCCGGACCGGGTCGACCGCATAGCGGATTGGATCATCGAAAACCATGACCGGAAAACCCGCGGCCGTCAGTTAGGCGCCATCTTCGCGGTCAGCTCCGTGGATGCCCTTTGCGCTTATTACGTGGTTCTGGAGGCGAAGCGGTGTGCCGGCGCCCATGACCTGAAGATCGCGACCATCTTCACCTATGCGGCGAATGAGGAGGACCCGGACGCGGACGGGCTGATCCCGGATACGGAGTTCCCGGGTGACGGGGTTGGGGCGGATAACCCGAAACGGGACAAGCTGATGGGCTATGTGGACGCCTATAATGGCCTGTACGGGACCAACGAATCCGTCCGGGACGGGAAGGGTTTCTATTCCTCCTACCGGGCGCTTGCGAAGCGGATGAAGGCGCGCGACCGCAAGGATTTCACCCCGGATCAGGGGATCGACATCCTGCTCGTCGTCAACATGTTCCTGACCGGGTTTGATGCAAAGACCCTCAACACCCTC
>SKKS01000174.1 GCA_007123625.1 Paracoccaceae bacterium | reverse complement strand
TCAACATGCGGGTTCATCAGCCCGATACACCCGTTCGACGCCCGCCGCCCGATCTTGGCGGGGTTGTCGATCCCGTGGATACGGTAATACTGCCAGCTGAGGTTCATCGCCCGTGTACCAAGTGGGTTGTCGGGGCCGGGGTGCACGATCTCGGGCAGGCCGGGGTCGCGTTCACGCATGCCTGGGGTTGGAATCCAGGTAGGTTCGAACCGCTTGAGCGTGACATGGGTGACGCCCCGGCGGGTGAACTCCTCGGTCATCGGAACCGACGACGGATAGACAAGCTGGACGCTCTGGTCCTGCGACCAGTAATAGAGCGCGCGCGAATCGGTGTCGCACAGGATCGCGCCTTTGTTCAGGTTGTCGAAGTGGTCGCGCCAGTCATGCACGCGGAAGCCCATGACATTGCGGCGCGCGGTGCGAACCGAGGTTTCCGGTTCATAATCAGGCAGGGTTTGTGCCCGAAGCAGCCCCGGCGCGGCAAAGCCACCCAGTGCAGCTGCACCCGCACCCAGCAACGCCCTGCGCGAAAGTTTTGTCTCAGACATTGTCAATTCCTCGTTAAATGTAACGGATTGCCACAGTTACTGCAGAATGGCGCCGGAAAAGGCAAGTAACGACCCCGTAAGCCACCGCCTGTTTGGTCCCGATGTTGCGCAACTGCAGCGCGCTGGCTGCCAATACTGCGCAACAAGCGACCACGGGCATGAAAGCCGTTGCCACACTGTCGGTTCTTGGCCATTCATTTCCATAACGCACCAGAAGCGGTTTTGGCTCCGACCCGACGGGGCGTTTGTAGGGCCCGGCGCGCGCTGACCAGCGGCCATAAACTGGCCGCGTGCCCTCACACGGGGGAATCAAGATGACAAGCGGTGTGCGCGGGTCGCGCATGCACGGACCGGACAGAGACAGGTATTCAGGAAAATTCTGCCGGTGGCCATGAACATCACCTATTTCTTTATCGTACAGCCCGGAAACCTTTCGTTCAGGGCCCGGTTTCTGGCGGCGACCTTGCGCGAGAATGCGCCCCCGGGCAGTCGGATCGAGGCCTTTGTCCCAGATACCGACAGCGACCTGGACCGGAACACGCGACGCACGCTTGATCACCTCGATGTCCGGCTGCGCGTGTTCTCGCCCGAGATCTGGCCGAAACATGCCTATCCGATCGGCAACAAGGTCGATGTCACGGCCCAAGGCTTCGAAACCGACTATGCGGTCTTTCTGGACACCGACATCGTTGTGACCAGATCGTTCGATCCGGCACCCTTGATGCAAGCGGATCTGAGCGCTGTTCCCATCATGGGCGCGCAGGTTTTCGTCGGCGCAAACGGACACCGGTTTTCGGCCTTTGTGAAGGATACGCTGAACACCGACCGGTTACCGCTGTCGCCCGCGCTCAGGCAGGCGCGCGACCTGTGCCCGAAGCGCCTTTCGACGCGGCTTCCGATGTTCAATTCCGGTGTCGTTGCGTTCAGCACCCGCAGCGAATTTGCGCAGCTGTGGCGGCGGCGGACGCTCGAAGTGCTGGCCGCCGCTGACTTGCCGGAACGCATGCGCCGCCCGTTTGGGGACCAGGCGGCGCTGGGCATGGTTGCCTTCGAGATGCGCGACAGGCTGTCCGTGCTGGACCGGAAATGGAACGCATCTTTCAAGTCCTCGATCGACGACGCGCTGTTCTGGCATTACTTCAGGGTGTTTTCCCTGCTGCAGAAAAAGAACGGGCGCGCGCTGTTTCTGGCCACGCACCGCCGCTATGTGCCCCAGGGCCTGAACCTGCTGGGCGAAATTTCGGAGAAGGATCTGTCGGATTTCTTCGACTCAATGAGGGAATTCAGGCAGGTGTCGCCAGATGCGCCCGAAGGCCCGGTTGACGACACAAGCGCCGCGTGAGCGCTCAACCGGTGGACAGCAGGGCGATTGCACCGGACAGCTGGCGGAGTCGAGCGCGCGCTGAGTTTCGGGAATCCGCGAAGTGCCAGGCGTCACGGCGCACTGTTCTGTCTGGTGGCGCCAGAGGGTCGGGCCGGACCATTTCCGCCGGTTTCTTTGCGACCGGTACCACTGCCAGCGAGTCCGGCCTTATGCATGTCGGGGACATCGCCGCCGGGTGGGATGGTGATCGCCCGGCGCGGCCCGGCCGAAGGTGGTGGTACCGCCGATGTGGCCGGATGCACCCGGAATTCGAGTACCGCCAGCGTGCCGCCCCCGGGGGCGTTTTCCATCGTTAGTGTGCCGTCCATCGCCGAAGCGAACTGTGTCGCGATTGTCAGGCCAAGGCTTGTGCACTGGTCCAGCCGGAATCCTTCGGGCAAACCCGGCCCGGTGTCGCGCAGGGTGAGGCGCACAGGGATCATTCCGTCCTCTTGCGGCTTGCCTGCAGTCAGCTTCACCTCGATCCGCGCGGCTTCGTCGGCTTTTGCGCCGTGCTCCAGCGCGTTCATCATCAGTTCGCCCGCGATCAGTCCCAATGGCACCGCATCGTCGTTTTCCAATGGCAGCGGGTCCGTCCTGACCTGCACATGCGCGCGATGGCCAAGGTTGGCCGCTTCCAGCGTGTCGTCAAGGATGCCGCGCAGGTATTCGCCACCGTCCAGCGCCTGCGCATCCGGCGCGTGCAGGCGGCGCTGCAGCCGTGAAATCGACTGGATTCGCAACTGCGCCGCTGTCAGCGCCTGGCGCGCTGCCGGGTCTTCGATCTGTGTGCTCTGCAACCGCAGCAGTGCCGCCGCCGTGGCAAGGTTGTTCGAAACCCTGTGCTGCAGTTCCGAGAACATGAGTTCGCGCACCTGCGCCAGCCGCGCGGATTCCTCGCGCGCGGTTGCCAGCGCCCGCAGCGCCCGCGCAGCGGCTGTAACGAACAGGATGTCCGTCGCTGTGATCAGCACATAGAACCCGATCGCAAGCAGGGCACCTTGCTGCAAAGCCAGACTGCCATACGGCGGGATGTACCAGACCCAGGAGATCAGTCCGCAGACGATCGCCACCACGATCCCGCAGCGCACCGAGGCAAAGATCAGCGACAGCATGACCGCCGGAAAGAACGTCAGGAACGGAAACCCGCTAGGCAGAAATTCGTTGAGGAATTCGCGGCTGAGCGTGGCGACCAAAACGGCGGCAATGCCGAACGCCAGTTCATAGCGCAGACTGTGCTTTGTCAGCAGCGCCCGACTCAACGCATTCAGCAGCGACTCGAACGGGAGGGTTGTGCCCGGTGTCCGGGCAGGTTCGACGTCGCGCATACTGTCCTCGTTTCGCCGCAATGGCCAATGGCCCGTGGGTTTGAGCATGAATTACGCCGGTTGTCACGCCCGGTCGGGCGCTGCGTTCCGTAACGATAGCGCGGATGGTCGGGAACCGCTGAGGCGCGTCGCACGTTTGCCACCCGTAACCCCACCATCAAAGGAGGTTCTGATGAACTGGGATATCATTGAAGGCAAATGGAAGCAGCTCAAGGGTTCGGCCAAGGAAAACTGGGGCAAGCTGACAGACGACGAACTGGATCAGGCGGCAGGAAACCGCGACAAGCTGGTCGGCAAGATCCAGGAGAAATACGGCGTCGCGCGCGACGAGGCCGAAAAGCAGGTCGATGAATGGGCGTCGAAGTCCTGATCGACGGATCTGCACCCCGCCCCCGGATGCAAATGGGGCGGGGCGCTTCCGGATTTCTGCATTTTGTTGACCGATTTACCGCGGCGTCATCGTCTGGCGCGCGCACACAGGAGTACCCGAGATGAGCCGCCAGAACGTGAGTGAAATCAAGGAAGATGCGAAGAAAGCCGCTTCGCACGCTAGGGATCGCGCCGAAGACACGGCGTCCGACGTGGCAGGAACCGCGCAGAAAGCCTATGAGGAGCTCCAGCTGCAGGTCGAAATCCTCAAGGAAGAGCTTGCGGCCCTGACGGGTTCAGTCGCTCAGGCCGGGCGCGCGCAGGTGCGCGATGCTGCCGACAGCGTGCGCAAGACCGGGCGCAAGGCTGCGCGGGCTGCGGGGGATGGCTACGACTATGCCACCGACCAGTTCGACGAGGCGTTGAGCGCTGCAGATGACTTTACCCGCGACCGTCCGGCCATGGCGCTGGGCCTTGCAGCTGGTGCGGGTTTCCTGCTGGCGCTTGCAATGCTGCGCCGATAACCATTTGCGGATTTTCCGTCGCCATATGATGGCAACACGAATTGCACGCCGCCCTGTTCCGGTTTCTTCCGGCGGGGCGGCGTTCTCCATTTCCACGATGTCTTGCTGCGCGGTCCGGCCCCATTTGCTGTCTTGCAGCACGCGGGAGAGGTGGCATCCCTATCGGCGCTGAAGGCGGGCATGGGGTGTCGGTGGTCGCCATGTCCCTTGCTTTCGCAACACAGTCACTTGTCGACACGCGCCGGGGTCTCGTCCTTTGCGGCGCGTCGGCGACGGTCCCGGGCGGCCAGGTCGCTGCGCTCGGCGGACAGGAAGTTCGCGATCTTTCGCGCGCCGGGGACCTGTTCGGCGATGACGCGGACGGCCACCAGCAGCGGCACCGCGATCAACATGCCCATGAACGACCACATCCATGCCCAGAAGGCGACCGACAGGAACACGAACACCTTGTTGATCCGCAGCTGCCGCGCCAGCAGAAGCGGCGTGATCAATTGCCCTTCGAGCGCGGTCAGTGCCGTGTATGTCAGAATGACCAGAAGCACGCTCTGAAGATCGTCGAACCACAGGATCGCGACGACACCCGTCAGCAGAACGCCCGCCACCGCACCCAGGAACGGAATGAAGTTCAGGGTAAAGGCAAGCACAGCGAACATCAGCGGAACCGGCATCCCCAGTAGCCACATGGCCAGCCCGACGCTGGCGCCCAGCCCGGCATTGATCAGCGTCACCGCGCCAAGGTAGCCGCCCAGGTTGGTTTCGATCTCGCGCAGGGCGTTGAGGGCGGCGCGCTTGTCGGAAAAGGCATCGAAGCTCTGCACGATCTTGAGATAGATCAGATCGCTGGACGACAGCAGAAAGAACAGCAGCACCAGCATGAATGCGACCTGCGCGATCTTGGCGGGGGTTTCCGCAAGATAGGACAGCGCCCCGGTGGCGGTGCTCATCAGCAGCGCCTCGTCGCTGTCGTCATCGTCGCTGTCGGCGGTGACGTCGACGCCTACGCTGGCGCGCAGATCGGGGACACCGTTGGTGCCGGAATCGCGCAAACTCTGAACGGCTGTCACCAACGCGTCGCGCACAGCTTCGAACCGGCGGGTGATGTTCTCGATGATTTCGGGCAGGTTCTCGGCGACCTGCATGACCGGCCCGCTGAGAAGGAAGAAGATCGCCGCAATGCCTGCCAGAAGCCCCAGAACCAGAATACCGGCCACTGCGTTCCCCGGCAGACCCATGTTCTGCAGGCGCCTTTGCAGCGGGACAAAGACAAAGAACAGCAAAAGCGCCGTCACCACGGGCAGCAGGAAATCGCGCGCATAATGTACGACCATCAGCAAAACCAGGATGAAAATCCCCCGGATCGCCAGCGGCGTGTGCGTGCCGATTGCCGAACGCCCATTCGCGAGCACAGGGCGGGGCGGGGCATCGGGCGC
>SKKS01000446.1 GCA_007123625.1 Paracoccaceae bacterium | reverse complement strand
CGGATCCTGACATATGGCATCGTGCCCCAAGTGCTGCCAGCCTTCTACGGTATCAGCGTGTTTCGCTGGGATATCAACATCCGCGAAAGCGCCATTCCGGGCCTTGTCGGCGCGGGTGGCATCGGGGCGCAGCTTAATTCCAGCCTGAAGATGCTGGCATGGCCGCAGGTCTCGCTGATCGTTCTGGTGATCCTCGGGACAGTGGTTGCGAGTGAATGGGTCTCGGCGAAAGTGCGCCATTCGATTATCTGAACCGGCCGAAGCAGGGTCGGAAAACTGTTACAAAACCCTGCTAGGAACCGCGTGATGATGACAGATGTGCTGACTGCCGGTTCCTTTGCCATGTCCGCATCCAGGATCGCCAAGTCCTTTGGCGATACGCGGGTTCTGCGCAATATAGATCTGCAACTTGCGCCGGGCGAAGTCGTAGCGCTTCTTGGGCCCTCGGGCTGTGGCAAGACCACACTGTTGCGCATCGCCGCGGGCTTGCTTTCCGCCAGTTCGGGGCTGATGCAAATTGCAGGCAAGCGCGTGGTCGATGGCAGTGCGTTCAACGCCCCGCCAGAGGCGCGCGGTATCGGCATGGTGTTTCAGGACTATGCGATCTGGCCGCATCTGAGCGTGCTCGACAATGTTGCCTTTCCGTTACGTATGCGCAAGCAGCGTCGCGGCGAACGTGATGCACGGGCAAGACGCGCCCTTGACCGGGTTGGGTTGGGGCATCTGACAGACCGCTTTCCCGGCACGCTGTCGGGCGGGCAACAGCAGCGCGTTGCGCTGGCGCGCGCCATCGTCGCCGAGCCGCCACTGGTCCTGTTCGACGAGCCGCTGTCAAACCTCGACCGCGAATTGCGCGAAGGGCTGGCGCTGGAAATCGGCACACTTCTGCGCGAACTCGGCTTGTCGGCGATCTATGTCACCCACGATCAAGCCGAAGCCTTTACCCTCGCCGACCGCGTAGCCGTCATGCTTGATGGCGAGATAGCGCAGATCGCCGCTCCCGAGGCATTGTTTTCGGCACCCGAGCATGTCGAGGTCGCACGGTTTCTGAATATCGGCGCGCTGGTCGATGGCAAGCTGTGCGCATCCAGCGGGTTCACCTGCACGCGCGCACGGCTGACCCTTCCGTCCCTTGCCGGGATGGCGCCCGAAGGGCCCGCGCGCATCCTGATCCCGCGCACCGCGATCCGCCCTGACCCGCAGGGCGCGCTGATGGCGCAAGTACTGCGCTGCCAGTTCCAGGGCGACCGATATCTGCTGCATCTGGGGCTTGATGACGAAACCGCCAGCCTTGTCTGCCCGACAGACCGGCCCGCCGCTGTGAACAGCCAGATCCCGCTGGCGATCGACACACATCGCCTGCGCATCTTTCCACACTGACCCGAAAAGGAAAACCCATGCTACGCACGACTGTATTGGCCACCAGCTTTGCCCTCATCGGCGGCTTTGCCCATTCCGAAACCCTGACCTTCTACACGGCTGGCCCCGGCGGGCTGGCCGATGCGCTGGCGGAAGCCTTTCAGGCCGAGACCGGCATCACGGTCAACGTGTTTCAGGGCACAACCGGTCAGGTCATGGCCCGTCTCGAAGCCGAAGAGGCGAACCCGCAGGCGGATGTCGTCGTTTCTGCGAGCTGGGGCTCGGCGGTAGACATGCATGAGCGCGGCCTCTTGATGGAATACACGTCGCCGAATGCGGAAAACGTGCCGGATTTCCTGAAGCACAGCCATTATGTGGCGCAGGGCATCTCGGCGCTGGCGATTTCGTGGAATACTCAAAGTGGCACCCCGCGGCCGAATGAATGGACCGATCTGGCCGGCGAAGCCTATCGCGATCTGGTTACAATGCCTGATCCGGCGCAGTCCGGCTCGGCCTTCGACCTGATTGCAGGGTTGGAAACCGCAATGGGCGATGCAGCCTGGGAACTGCTCGGGGCATTGGCAGACAATGGCATGATCGTACCGGGGCCGAATGCCGCCGCGCTGAACCCGGTCCTTCAAGGCGCTGCCGCAGCGGTATTCGGTGCTGTCGACTATATTTCGTATGCCCGCGCAGCTGCTGGCGAATCCATCGAGGTGATCGTGCCGGAAAGCGGTACCGTGATCGCACCGCGCCCGATGTTCATTCTGCAATCGACCACGAATCCCGACGCCGCGACAGCTTTCGTCGATTTCGTGCTGTCCGATGCCGGGCAGGCCTTGGTGGCCGATACCTGGATGATGCCCGCGCGTGCCGATGTGGACGGGCTGCGCCCCGGTATCAACGAGTTGAACGTGATCGAGGTCGATGAAGATGCCGCTTTCGCGCGCCGCGACGATATCATCGCGCGCTTCAACGAGGTCGTGACCGGCCGCTGAGGCCTTCGCTCAAGCCTGAAATGGCCCCGAATGCCTCGGGGCCATTCGCGTTCCTGAAAGGCCGGCCATGCTGCGCGCGCAATCGATCACGACCACCCTGGCGGCCTCAGCGCTGATCATTCTGGTCGGGTTGCCCGTGCTTTTCATCCTGTTGCAGGCCGTTTTTCCGGAATTCGCCCGCGGTTCCTTCGGGGGAGCGTTTTCGAAACTGGTCATCCTTACCGAGAATGAACGTCTGCTCATGCAGGCGCGCAATACGCTGCTGCTGGCCTTTTCGGTGATGATTGGCTGCCTGATATTCGGGCTGCCCATCGGCATCCTGCGCGGGCTGTTTCATGTGCCCGGGGCGCGGGTTTGGGATGTGGTGTTCCTGATCCCTTTCCTGATTCCGCCCTTCATCGCCGCCATTGCCTGGATGATGACTCTGCAACCACGCGGCTATCTTTTCCAGCTCGCGGGCTTCGATATGGGTCGCTTCCTGTTCAGCTTCACGGGCGTGGCGTTCGTCATGACGCTGAACCTGTTTCCGCTGGTCTATTTCGCAGTCAGCCGCGCGTTGGAGATGGTGGGCGAGCGCTTTGCCTCGGCGGCGCGTGTGCATGGGGCGGGCGCCCTGCAGGCGTTTTTTCTGATCACCCTGCCACTGTCAATTCCGGCCATTGCCGCCAGCCTTCTGATCGTCTTTGCCATGTCGATCGAGGAATTCGGTACCCCCGCAGCCCTGGCCTCGCGCACCGGTTTCGAGGTGCTGGTTACAGGCATCTACACGCGCCTGTCGGACTGGCCGATCGACCTGTCAGGTGCTGCGCTGGGGTCTGTCATGCTGATGGCGATGGTGCTGGCGGCCTTCACGCTGCAGAACTGGATCGCCACGCGCCGCTCCTATGTCAGCCAGACCGGAAAGCCCGCCAACCCTGAAAAGGCCGATCTGGGTGCATGGCGCTGGCCGGTGCTGGGTGTTTTCGGACTTGTGGCGCTTATTGGCGTCGTGATCCCGCTGGCGGCGATCGCGGTCACATCCTTCATGGGCACGATATCGGGGGGGTTGCGATGGTCGAACTTCGACATGCGCCATTACGAGCCGATATTTCGCAGTGGCAGCCGCGCATGGCAGGCGCTCATGACCAGTGGCTGGCTTGCGGTGCTGACAGCTTTTGCGACGGCCACCATCGGCGGTCTGGTCGCCTATATCGTGGTGCGCGGCACTGGTCGGGGTCGGGCGGTTATGGACGGGCTGTCAATGTTGCCCAACGCCATACCCGCGATCGTGCTGGCGGTGGGGATCATCCTGTTCTGGAACTCGCCCTATCTGCCGATCTCGATTTATGGTACCGCCGCAATTCTGCTTGTCGCCTATGTCGGCATTCTGCTGCCCTATCCGATCCGCTACGCCGTGGCGCGTCTGCGCCAGATTTCCGGTTCGCTGGATGATGCAGCCCGCGTGGCGGGTGCCACGCAATTGCGCGCACTGCGCCACATCACGCTTCCCCTGATGGCTCCCTCGCTGATCGCTGCGATGATGCTGGTCTTTGCGATCGCGTCGCGCGAACTGGTGGCCTCCATCATGCTGGCGCCTGCGGGCATGCGAACGGTCGGCACATTCGTGTTTTCCCAGTTCGAGCAGGGGTCGGTGCAGACCGGCATGGCGATGAGCATGATCGCCATTACCATCACTTCGGCGATCCTGCTGGCGGTCAATCTGTGGCTGGCCCGTCAGGGCAGCAGCGCGTTTTCTGGATGAGTCCATGGCCTTGATTGCGCAGCTTACCGACCCGCATTTGCGTGACGATGGCGCAGACCCGTGCCATGATCCCAAGGCCGCGATGCGCCAGGCATTTGCGAAGATCGCGGCGATGGACCGACGTCCAGATGCAATAGTCCTGACCGGCGACATCATCGACCGCAGTGCAAAGGGTTATGCGCATGCAATACCCATCTTGCGCGAAGCCCCTGTTCCGCTGGTGCCGTTGCCCGGAAATCACGACGACGCAGCGGGCTTTCGCACAGCCTTCGAAGACCGGGCCGAGTTCGCCTGCGATCATTTGAGCTTCACCATGCAGATTGCTGATCTGCGACTGATCGCGCTGGACACCACCTTGCCGGATGGTCGCACCGGACTTGATGCGACGCGGCTGGACTGGCTGGCAGGTGTCCTCGGGAATCTGCAGTTGCCGTCGCTCCTGGCACTGCACCATCCGCCCTTCCCGACCCTGCCCCTCCATCTGGACGAGCCCGGCTTTCAGAACGCGGGTGCTCTTTCCCGTTTGCTGACCGACAGTTCGGTTCGTCGCATCATCGCGGGGCACAGTCACCGCGCCATACAAACCGTTTGGGCTGGTCGCCTTGCCAGTACGGCTCCTGCAATCGGGCATGGCCTGAGCTTGTCACTGACCGGTATGGAAAGCAAAAAACCGGTTCGGCTAGCTCCGGCGTTTGATCTGCACATGACAGGTCTGCATGAAAACATCAGTCATCACATGATGCTCGACTGAAAAGCGGCCATGAACCCTCACGATCCCGCGCAGCCACGAGCTTGCAGCACCTTTTCGGCGCCTGGTTGTTCGGCCCCGCCATCTGGTGGATCGGGTTGAGGATGCATGCCAGGGGGATGAGGCCGCCGGGCACCTTCAGGCGCCGGGCGGATTTGCAGGCGGTCATGCCGTCGGCGAATTGCCCACGTGACTGTTCGTGACCATCAGCCGTTCACGGCAGGTGCATGACACCGGGTGCGAAACGGGGCATTGCCGATATCGGCTTGTCCTGCAGGGGGCGTTGCGGGGCGAGGCGCGGACAGGGCTGCTTCGGGCGCCTCCGGGCATGGATATGCCGGATCAGCCGGGCCGAATCCCGCTCGCGCAACCGCAGCATGGGCGGGGCCTGATCGGCGCTGGCGGGTGCCCGGCAAGCCGGCCAGCCGGCGGTTCTTGCGATCGTCCAGCATCGGCACATGGCTGACCGACAATTCCACCGTCAGACTGCCCGCAGTGGTATCCTGATCGGGCCCTGACCTCTCTGATCGTCGGCGCTCCTGCATCATTCGGTGGGTCACTATCCCGGAGCGGCGCTGGCGTCCTGGCGTCAGCGCCGCGGTTCCTGTTCAAGCGGTGAGGCGCCGTGCGGCCAGCCAGCTGGCCAGAGCCATGACGCCCGCTGTCAGCAGGCACAGCGGCAACCCGCCGAGCTGATAGCTGACGCCGGACAGCAAGGTTCCGATCAGCCGGCCGG
>SKKS01000257.1 GCA_007123625.1 Paracoccaceae bacterium | reverse complement strand
CGCCGCGTCGTCCTGATCTGGCTGTCGGCGGCGGCGGCGCTGGCCTGCGTGTTGAGTGTGCTGAGCGCTGGCGCCGGGCTTGCGTCCATTTTCGCGGCGGCGGCGTTCTTCGGGTTCACGACATTCCCCATCTATTCGGTGTCCGCCGCGCATGCCCATGATTTCGCCAGCGACGACGAACGGGTCGAACTTTCGGCCGCGCAGATGTTCCTTTACGCAGTTGGCGCAATCGCCAGCCCCGTGATCGCCGCGCTGCTGATCGGACGATTCGGCCCGGCGGGGATGTTCGCGTTTCTGGGCGCGTCGCATGTGGTGCTGGTGATCTTTGGCCTGATCCGGATGCGGACGCGCCCCAGCCCCGACAGCCGCACGCGCTACACCTATGTTCCGCGCACGTCGTTCCTGATCGGGCGGTTGTTGCGGCGGCGGAAATGATCCGCCGCCACCATGACGACATCAGGCCGCGTTTTCGCGCAGGATGCGCGCGATTTCGTCCTTCAGGCGCAGGCGTTCGCGGCGCAATTCTGCCTCGTGCTGTTCGCTGACGGGTTCGACCAGCGTTTCGGCGCGGTGAATGCTGCGGTTGACGGTGTGGTACTCCTCGGCCAGCCGGGCGAAATGGGTGTCTTCCAGTTTGAGCGCATGGATCCGGTCGATGGCTTCGGGGAATTCCTCGGCCAGTTCATGGGGTGTGTGTGACATCTTGGTCCTCCTGTCGCGTGTTTCACGGGTGCAATGCTAGGGGTGCGGGGCATATCCTGCCTTGATCTGACGCAAGTGTGCGTGCCGTCGGTCACGCAACGCCGACCGGCGCATGGTCAGAGGGTGACAGTCCCGCGACGATCCGCTAAGCCACCCCTCGATGCAGCGACACCCGAGGCACGATTCCATGCGCGAGCCCTTCAGCCATCCGTTCGATGACGACAAGCTGCGCGAGGAATGCGGCGTCTTCGGTGTTATCGGCGTGACCGACGCCGCCAGCTTCGTGGCGCTGGGCCTGCACGCCCTTCAGCATCGCGGCCAAGAGGCGGGCGGGATCATCACCCACGACCCGGCCACAGGGTTCCAGTCGGCGCACAGGTTCGGGCTGGTGCGCGACAATTTCACCCGCGCCGGCGTGATCGAAAGCCTGCCCGGCCCCATCGGCATCGGGCATGTGCGCTATTCCACCGCCGGGTCCAAGGGCGCCACCCAGATCCGCGATGTGCAGCCGTTCTTTGGCGAATTCGCCATGGGCGGCGCGGCGATCGCGCATAACGGCAACATCACCAACGCCCATGCGATCCGGCGCGAGATGATCGAGCGCGGCTCGATCTTCCAGTCCAATTCGGACAGCGAGTGCATCATTCACCTGATGGCGCGCAGCTTCCAGAAGAACATCCCCGAACGCATGAAGGACGCACTTCGCCGGGTCGAAGGGGCGTTTTCCATCGTCGCCATGACTCGCACCAAGCTGATCGGTGTGCGCGACCCGCTGGGCGTGCGCCCGCTGGTGCTGGGGCGGGTAGGGCCCGAAGGGCAGGGCGGCTGGGTGCTGTCGTCCGAGACCTGCGCGCTGGACATCATCGGCGCCGATTACCTGCGCGAGGTCGAGCCCGGCGAGATGGTGGTGATCGGCCCCGACGGCCTGGAAAGCCACCGCCCGTTCGAGGCTCGCGGAGCGCGTTTTTGCGTGTTCGAGCATGTCTATTTCTCGCGCCCCGATTCGATCATCGGCGGGCGCTCGGTCTATGAAACCCGGCGCGCCATCGGTGTTGAGCTTGCCCGCGAGGCGGCGGTCGACGCCGATCTGGTCTGTCCGGTGCCCGACAGCGGCACGCCTGCGGCAATCGGCTACAGCCAGGAATCGGGCATTCCCTATGCGATGGGGATCATCCGCAACCAGTACATGGGCCGCACCTTCATCGAACCGACCGAGCAGATCCGCAACATGGGCGTGCGGCTGAAGCTGAACGTCAACCGTGCGCTGATCCGGGGCAAGCGGATCGTGCTGGTGGACGATTCGGTTGTGCGCGGGACGACCAGCATGAAGATCAAGGACATGATCCTCGACGCAGGCGCTGCCGAGGTGCATTTCCGCATCGCCTCGCCGCCCACGGCATGGCCGTGCTTCTATGGCGTCGATACGCCCGAGCAAGACAAGCTGCTGGCTTCGCGCATGACCGAAGAGGAAATGCGCGATCACATCGGGGTCGATAGCCTGCGGTTCATTTCGCTCGACGGATTGTATCGCGCGGTGGGCGAGGCAAAGGGTCGCAACAACGCCTGCCCACAGTATTGCGACGCGTGTTTTTCCGGGGACTATCCGGTAGCGCCGCAGGACATGGTCGAACGCGGCTTCACCCCGCGCGCCGTAATCTGAGGCGCTCCAGCCTGCGCCCACGCCTGCGTCATGGCACCACTCCCGTGCGTTTCGCACGGGGGCGCTTTTACTTGCCCACGTCCTGCACATGGGGGGCAAGCATCTGGCCGGGGCGGCAATGCTCCTCAGGGCGCGGCGTAGGCGCGGATTTCCACGCGCATGGTGGGGCGGGCGGCGGCGGCCTGCACCACCGACAGCGCCGGGGGGTGATCGGGCAGCACCCAGTCGTTCCAGACCCGGCGGAATGCGGCGAAATCATTCATGTCGGCCAGCCAAACCTGAACCATCATCAGCTTTTCCCGCCCCGAGCCTTGCGCGCGCAGGTGCGCATCGATGACATCGAGGATCTCTTGCGTCTGCGCGGCGGTGTCCCCGCGCAGGTCCGAGGCCACAAGACATGTCGAGATCATCTGCGACATGCTGGCGCCCAGATGAATCGACGGAGAGCGCGGCCCGCTGATCCGACCGAATTTCGTGATCATCCGCGCCCCCCGTGCCCCGTTTGCGTGCGGCACGCGGTCACCACCAGTTCCACCCGCAGGTCCGGGCGATAAAGCGCGCCCGAGATGCAGGTCCGCGCAGGCGGGCTGGTGTCGCTGGCCCATGCGTTCCAGACTGCGTTCATGGCGTCGAAATCGGCCATGTCGGCCAGCCAGACATGCACCATGAAGATCGATCCCTGATCTTCGCCCAACTCGGCCAGCGCGGCATCGACGTTGCGCAGTGCGCCGCGCATCTGGTTGGTGATATCACCTTCAGTGGTGTCGGGGTGCATTCCGGACAGGAACACAAGCGCATTGCTTGCCACGACCTGCGCCTTGCGCGCACCGTCGAGGTTGCTGATATTGCGGCGTTCAAGCATGGGAGTCCTTTGCGCGGCTTCGGGGTGGGTCCGACCGGGCTACACGGCAATGTCGCGCGCGTCCAGTCCGGGCCGGGACAGCCGACCTGTTGCACGGGCCGGAGCTCTGCGCGGCAAAGCGGTGCTTGTGCGCCCAAAGTGCTTGCCCTGCATGGGGTTTCGGACCAAGCATGCGTCACGCGGGCCCCGGAGAGTGCGCTCCCGGCGGCCTGTTGCCCGAACCAACCGGACGGAGTCATGCTGGAGCGTATCAAGAAGCACCTGATCGCCACGCGACTGGGCCAGACGATCGGCGATGCCGCCGACACCCTGGCGCTCCGGCGTGTGCCGCTGCACAACCCCGAGCAGGCGGCGGCGGCGAACCATATCATCGCACGGCGGCTGATCCGGGGGTTGTGTCCCAGCGGGGGGCAGTTTCTGGATGTGGGGGCGCATATCGGGTCGGTGCTGGCGTCGGTCCACCGGACGGATCGCAGTATCCGGATCGCCGCGATCGAGGCCGATCCCGACAAGGCGGCGTTCCTGCGGCGACAGTATCCGTTCGTGCATCTGGTCGAATGCGCGGCGGGCGAACGTGCGGGGCGTGCCGAATTCTTCACCTATGCGGCGGGCAGCGGGTACAATTCGCTGGCGCAGACACAGGGCGACGCACCTTCACGCCGGATCGAGGTCGCGGTCGAGCGTCTGGATGATGTGCTGGCCGAAATCAGCCCCGACCTGATCAAGATCGATGTCGAAGGCGCCGAACTGGGCGTGCTGATCGGGGCCGAGGTACTGGTCGCGCGCGCCCGTCCGGTGATCATGTTTGAAAGCGTGGGCCTGCAGACCAATGCGCTGGGCTATGCGCCGGGGATGATATGGGACTGGCTGGATGCGCACGGCTATGCGGTGCGGACCCCCGACCGGGTGGCGCATGACTGCGCCGCGCTGGGCCGCGAAAGTTTTCTGGACGCCCATGCGTATCCGTTCCGCAGCCACGATTATTTCGCGATTCCGCATGAGAAGGCCGAAAGCGTGCGCGACCGGGCGCGGCGCATCTTGCGCGTGCACGCCCCCTGAGCATTCCGGCGCGGCCCTCCTGCGACGACATGCGTTCCCTCCATCCCGCACGCAGCGGCCGTCCGGGCTGGCCAGCCGGGTGCATGCACGATATCACGACCTGACCGCCACCCAGCAAGAACAGGACGGGACATGGACGCAGAATTCGCCTCGGTTTTTTATGAGATTGCCTTGCTGGTGCTGCTGGCGGCGGGGGTGGGCTTTGTCGGTCTGCTGCTGCGCCAGCCGCTTGTCGTGGCCTTTATCGCTGTCGGGGTGTTGGCCGGACCGGATGCGCTGGGAATTGTCTCGTCCGTCGATTTCATCGAGACGCTGAGCCAGATCTCGATTGCCGTGCTGCTATTCCTTGTGGGGCTGAAGTTGGATGTCAGTCTGGTGCGCAACCTGGGCCGCGTGGCGGTGGCGACGGGGCTGGGGCAGGTCACTTTCACCGCGTTCTTCGGCTTTCTGATCTGTCTGGCGCTGGGGCTGGATCCGGTCACATCGCTTTACATTTCCATCGCACTGACGTTCTCGTCGACCATCATCATCGTCAAGCTATTGTCGGACAAGCAGGAAATCGGCGCGCTGCATGGCAAGATCGCGCTGGGCTTCCTGATCGTTCAGGATATTTTCGTGGTGCTGGCCATGGTCACGCTGTCGGCCATCGGCGTCGGCATCGGCGAGGACACCGGCGGCCTGTGGGATGTTGCGCAGGTGTTTCTGGGCGGTGCGGTGATGGTGGGCGCGGTTGTCCTTTTCATCCGCTATGTCGCGGATCCACTTCTGGGTCAGGTTGCCCGATCCGCGGAATTGATGGTGATCTTTGCCGTCGGCTGGGCTGCCAGCCTTGCCGCGCTGGGGGATTTCCTGGGCTTCGGCAAGGAACTGGGCGGATTGCTGGCCGGGGTATCGCTGGCCTCGACCCAGTACCGCGAGGCGATCGGCTCACGGCTGGCGTCCTTGCGCGATTTCCTGCTGCTGTTCTTCTTCATCAACCTTGGCGCGTCGTTGCAGTTGTCGACGCTGGGCGACCAGATCGGCCCCGCCATCGTGCTGTCGTTGTTCGTGCTGATCGGCAACCCGCTGATCGTCCTCGCGATCATGGGTTTCATGGGCTATCGCAAGCGCACGGGCTTTCTTGCCGGTCTGACGGTGGCGCAGATTTCCGAGTTTTCGCTGATCTTCATGGCGATGGGCATCACCATCGGCCACGTCGGTGGCGAGGCGATGGGCCTGGTGACGCTGGTGGGGTTGGTGACGATTGCGCTGTCGGTCTACATGATCACCTGGTCGCACAAGCTGTTCGAGATTTGCGAGCCCT
>SKKS01000418.1 GCA_007123625.1 Paracoccaceae bacterium | reverse complement strand
GGGCGCCAGCACCAGGGGGCGCTTCAGCCGACGTGCGCCAGAAGGCGGCCTCAGAGCGCGGAGCGACGGCTGAAGGACCCATCGCGCCGGGCCGCCGCCCAGATGGCTGTGGGGTCTGTGCCACATCGGGGCGCGGCGCTGCCGAGACCGGCGCGGCGCCGCGGGAAAACACCGGCGCAGGTTCGTGTTCGACATCGTGCAGGCTGGCCATCAGCATCTCCAGGCGGCGCACTGCGGCCTCGGCACGAGCCGTCTGCGCCCCCAGGTCGGACCGCGCCGAAGCACTTGCCGCGCGCGCGTCGCCCAGCACCCGTGTCAGTTGGTCAACCTGCGCCGACAGCACGGCAACCGCCCCACCGACCGAGCCGTCGATCCGTGACAGGGCGCGCAGCCTGCGCGACAGCACCAGACAATACGCCCCTGCGGCAAGCGCCGCGAAACCAAGTACGAAATCAAGTATCATCGCCATTGTCCAACCCTCAGCGCAACACGAATTCAATGATCAGAAGGTCGCTGATCTGCCCCTCCCCGGCGACGATCTGCAATCGGCGCAGCATCTGTGCGCGCAGACGGGCCAGCGCCGCAGGCGCTTCCAGCTCCTCGGGTTCAAGCGCCCGAAGATACCCGTTCAGCACATCGATAATGCGTGGCATCAAGGCCGTCACCGCGCGCTCGGCCTCGGCCGGGACTTCGATATCGGCGGAGAAAAGCAGATGCGACGCCGTCCCCTGACGCCCGACGGAGACCACAAGCTCGCGCAGCGGTACGTAGGCGACCTTGGGGCCCGTTTGCGACGGTGCGGCGGCCTGCTTCTCCGGCAAGGATACCATCCCGGACCAAGCGGCATAGAACGCCCCTGCCCCCAGCGCCCCCGCAACCGGCACGGCGAAAAGAATCCCGCGCAACCCGGATCGGCGCGGCGGCGTTGCGCCCGCTGGGGCATCGGAGGCTGTGGCGTCGGTCATGCGAATGATCCCGTTTGCTGTGTACAATCCGGGAATCGCACAATCTCACTAACCGAATCTTAAGCGCACCAGGCCAGAACAGACCCTGAACAGGGCAGAAGCCCGCGAACAGGAGATTCGGCGTGCAGAAGCTAGGTGACTTCTGGCTCGGACTTGGGCTGCAGCGGCAGATCATCGTTGCCGCCGCAACGGTCGGGGTCTTTCTGGCGGTGCTGGGCATTGCACGCATGGCTTCGAGCCCGGCAATGTCGCTCTTGTATGCCGGTTTGGATCCGGTCGCTGCGGGCGAAGTGATCCAGGCGCTGGACGCGCGCAACGTCCGCTACCGGGTCCAGGGCGATGCCATCTATGTCTCCGAACGCGTCCGTGACGAAACACGGCTGCAACTGGCTGCGCGCAGCCTGCCCGCAAACGGCGCGGCGGGGTATGAACTGCTGGACACGCTGTCGGGATTCGGCACCACATCGCAGATGTTCGATGCCGCCTACTGGCGCGCGAAAGAAGGCGAACTTGCGCGCACGATCGCCACAAGTCCGGGGGTTCGCGGCGCGCGGGTGCATATAGCACAAGGCAACACCAGCCCCTTCCGGCGCGAGGCAGAGGCACGCGCCTCGGTCACCGTGACATCGGCAGGCGGCGGCGTATCGGCCACGCAGGCGCGGGCGATACGGTTCCTCGTGGCCTCGGCCGTGGCGGGTCTGGATGCCGGGAATGTCTCGGTGATCGATGCCGAATCGGGGCTTGTCGCCGGGGGCACCGCCGATCCGGAACGTGACGAACAAGGCCAGGAACGCAGCGCCGCGCTACGGCGCAATGTCGAGCGGCTGCTCGTGGCGCATGTCGGTCATGGCCGCGCCGTGGTCGAGGTCAGCATCGATCTGGTCACCGACCACGAGACCATCGTCGAGCGCCGCATCGACCCCGAAACCCGGGTTGCCATCAGTACCGAATCCGAAGAGCGCGTGCTGAGCGCGAATGACACCCGCGCACAGGGGGTCACGGTGGCGTCCAATCTTCCTGACGGGGACGCCGCAGAAAACGACGGGCGCAGCGAAAGCCGCGAATCGGAAACCCGCGAGCGGGCGAACTTCGAAGTGTCCGAAACCCAGCGCGAAGTGCTCCGCGCGCCCGGCGCGATTCGCAGGTTGGGCGTTGCGGTGTTGGTCGACGGGCATTACGACACCGATGCCGGTAGCGGGGCTGAATGGCGCCCCCGCAGCGCCGAGGAACTGGCAGCCCTGCGCACACTCGTGGAATCTGCGGTAGGGTATGACGCGGCCCGCGGGGACCAGATCACGGTGCAATCGCTCCGGTTCGAGCCGGTCGCCGTTGCAGGCACCGATGCGATCCCAAGCTCCCGAGTGTTCCCGATGCCCGATCCACTGACCATGTTCGCGCTCGGTGCCTTGCTGCTTCTGGCGCTGGCACTGGCCATCTTCGTGGTGCGCCCAATCCTTCTGGCCGCGCGCACGGAGCAGCAACAAGCGCACATGCTGCCACCGGGCGCAGGCCGCGCCCTGGCGTTGGGCAGTCCCGCAGACGCATCCGAGGGTGATGCCCTGACCGGCGAGATCGAGGACACGATTTCCAGGCAAGGAGCCGCTGCGCGCGGGCAGATTTCGCTGGATGATGCCGAAGACACCGACCCGGTCGCACGGCTGCGCCGTCTGATCACGGAACGTCAGCAGGAAAGTGTCGAGATCCTGCGCCACTGGATGGAAGACAAGGAGAACCCCCGCTGATGCCAAGCGCTCCGAAACTTGAAGTGTTCGAGACCTATGTGCCCCCTGACGAAGCGGTCTGGCACGGAGACACCGACGAACTCGAGGATATCCGCAAGGGCGCGTATGAAACCGGATACGCCGCCGGGTGGCAGGATGCCCAGGACGAGCGCCAGTCCGCAGAAGCCCTGCGGCGCACTAGCGCCGAGGAGGCCCTGCGCGCGTTGCATTTCACCCATCACGAAGCGCGCGAGCATCTGCTTGGCGCGCTGCAGCCGCTGCTGCGCACGATGGTCGAAATCGTGCTTCCGGACCTGGCCCGGGCGACACTTGGCGCCACGGTGGCCGAACAGATCGCGGCGCTCAGCGGTGGCTCGCTCTCGGCGCCGGTCGAGCTGCTGTGCAATGAAGCGGCGGCCCGGTCGATCCGGCCACTTCTGGAAACCATCACGGACTTCGACCTGCGCCTGATCGAGGAACCCAGTCTGACGGACGGCCAGGTGATCCTGCGACTTGATCCGGCCCGCGCCGAAATCGACCTGAATGCCGCCGTGGCGACCGCCCGCGCCACCGTCGCCGCGTTCGGAGAAACCTTCATGGAAAACTCGCCGATGGAAAGGAAAGCGCATGGATGACCCTTCAAACCCGAACGATACGCCCCAAGCCAGTGACCCTCAAGATCCTGCCGCCAATCTCGGCGCCGCAGGCTCCGTTTCCGCACCGGGCGGCGCACACTCCGGCCAGACCGGCGCCGCATCGTCCCTGAACGGCGGCACCGGCGCCCTGGGCCGCGTCCCGATCGAAATCGTGGTCTCGGTCGGACGCAGTCGGCCGACCATTCGCGAACTGCTTCAACTGCAGAAAGACGCCGTGCTTAATCTGGACCGGCGTGTCAGCGACCCGGTCGAGTTGCACGTCGGCGACCGATTGATCGCGCGCGGTGTGCTCGAGGAACTCGAAGGCGCGCAGGCGGGACTCCTGGGTGTGCGCCTGGTCGAAGTCATCGATTTTCAGGCCGGGCTCTGAGTGAAGATGCGACATGCATCCACTGTGAATATGCTCTGCCCCGCCACCGTGGACCTCCAGGCAGCACCTGAATGCCGCCGCCCGTCCCGACCCGGCGTGACCATGGACCAAGGTCCGACAGCGGCCACAGCGCCGAGCCCGCTTCTGCGGATAGCCCCCCGCGCACGGGCTAACACCTGCACGACCGCTTGCGCGGACCGCGCCCGGGCTGATGTGCCCAACCAATCCGCCGCCGGGGCAACTCTTGCATCCCTGCCCACATGGCGATGCAGCAACGGGACCATGCAATCGCTTTGGCAGGGAATCATGAGGCGCTTTGTCCCCGCTACGGTCTTGGCACTCGTGGCGCTTGCCGCTCCGGCCGAGGCACAGCAGATTTCGCTCGACCTCGGGGACGATGGCCAGCTTGGGGTCCGCGCTGTGCAACTGATCGTGCTGATCACGCTGCTGAGCCTCGCGCCTGGTCTGCTGATCATGCTGACCTGCTTTCCGTTCATCGTGACCGTGCTTGCGCTCCTGCGCCAGGCCATCGGGTTGCAGCAATCGCCACCAAACATGCTAATCGTCAGCCTTGCGCTGTTCCTGACCTGGTTCATCATGGAACCCGTATTCATGGCGGCATGGGAAGCGGGCGTGCTGCCGCTGAACGCCGGGGAGCTGCCGTTGGAAGACGCGGTGCTCCGCGCGCTGGAGCCGTTTCGCCTGTTCATGGCGGCACGCACGGACCCAGGCACATTCAGCGCACTTGCCGCCCTCCGGCCCGATGCCCCCGTAGCCCTGGCCGAAGATGCGCCGCTGTCGGTCCTTGTCCCCGGATTCCTGTTGAGCGAGGTCGCTCGGGCGTTTCAGATCGGATTCCTGATCTTCCTGCCGTTTCTGATCATCGACCTTGTGGTGGCTGCAGTTCTGATGTCGATGGGGATGATGATGGTCCCGCCCGCGGTTGTCGCTCTGCCGTTCAAGCTGTCTTTCTTTGTGGTGTCCGATGGCTGGACGCTGGTTTCCGAAGCGCTTGTGCGCAGCTATTTCTAGGGTCTGAGGACAATCAGCGTGATGCGATGAGGGCTGCGACAAGGTTCAAGTTGGCAGTATAGCTGCAATCTGTCTTGTCATAGCGGGTGGCTATGCATCCAGCATGTCGCCAGTCTCGGCGACCAAGGTGACCAGCGGATGATAGATGCGGACCGCGTAATGGCCGTTCCACTCTGCCTTTGGCTGGTGACCGTGGACCTCGAGGGGCAGACTGTCGACATCGAGCGTGAGACGTGCAGGGCGCTGACCGCCCCGTTCCGCCCGAGCGCCGCGGGCCCCAAGTTCCAGAACCGCCTCGCGCAGCACTTTCAGGTTGGCGGGCGCGGCCATGACGGCGGCAAAGCGCGAGAGCGTGGTTTGAGACGGCAACCCGTGTCCGGTCATCAGCGGCGTTTGACCAGCTGCCGAACTGACTGCCAGCCGGAAGGCGGGATCATGCCGCAGGGCATCGGCATCGTCATGAACGCGCCAGCCCTGAGCGGAGAGCAGAACGCTCGTGCGAAGCAGAGACGCCAGATCATGGACAACATCCTCCTGGCGACGCGGGTCTCTCAACTGTGGTATCATCCACTCAACGATCCCGCTGCGGTCGAGGATCTCGCGCAGGGCGACAGCGCCGGGATCCCCGGTCAGCCGCTCCGCCCGACTTTCGATGCGAAGCGATCGGTTGAAGCTCGTCGTGACCGGCGGTACCGTTTCACCCAAGGTGTGCTCCGAGTGCTGCTGTCGAGTTTCGTGTAGCAGCCTGATTCTACTAGGGCAATCGCGTTTGGCTCAGCTCTCTGGGGTCGGCTCTTTCAAGCCATTGAGAATGCTGCGTAAGAACCCCTCATCCCACCCCGCGCGC